>CALDNG010000451.1 GCA_937915285.1 uncultured Desulfomonile sp.
AAGGCTGGGTGTGTCTCAGGCCAGGGTTTCGCACCATCTGAACATTCTGCGCATGCGAGGTGTGGTGAGCATAACCAGGGAGGGCTCTTCATCACGTTATGCCCTAAGTGACGTCAATGTTAAGACCCTGGTTGACAATCTGGAATCCGCAGAATGCGCAAATTCCTCTGGGTCATAGAGGCACTGATATGCCTCCGTCTTTCCTGATTTTCCAGAAATGAAGCGCCATTAGGAACAGGAGGCCGGCGGGAAAAATAACCACGTGCCAGGAATACAAACGGACCAGAGCCGTGTTTAGATCCGAGGCCGGTCCAAAAAGTATTGCCGCTGATCCGGGTCCTATAATTGGAATCAGGTCTACCAAATTTCTTGCTATTGTCCATGCCCACAATGCCCTGTCATCCCAGACCATCAGATAACCGGTAAAATCGACCAGAGCCGTTAAGATTAGTAAAACAATCCCAACGACCCAGTTTAGCCGCCTTGGAGCATCATAGGACCTGGTCCAGAAGACCCTGATCATATGGAGAAAAACGGCCGCGACCATTCCCTGACCAGCCCAGTAATGCATATTTCTCAGAACCCAACCATAGGGAATTATATGGGTAATCCTTTGCACCGAGCCGTAGGCGTTGGTGGACGATGGTTGATAGTGGAGCATTAGAAGAGCGCCAGTGATTACCTCAAGGAAAAACAGAAAAACGGCAAGCCCTCCGAAACAGAAAGTAAATGAAAGTCTGAGAGAATTCTCGGGGACCAACCGTGGGTGTATGTGAAGGAATAACGATGATGTGGAACCCTTGACCATAATATTACTTGGTGGAGGGCGCTATCTTATATACATTTTTTTCATCAACGCTGAGACTGAATCTTGTAACAGCTCGATTAGCCGGTCCTTTTTTTACCTGACCGTTGATGTCAAAGACACTGCTGTGACACGGACACTCGAAAACTTTCCTGTCGGCAACCCAATTGTACTTACAGCCAAGGTGTGGGCACCTGTCATCAAAAACCGAAACATCCGGTTTTTCTGCTTCCCTGACCAGCCAGACTCCTGCGGGGGCGTAATGATATGGAGTTCCAGACTGCAACTGGTCTATGATAGTCTTGGGAATTTCCCTGGATTTAGATTTTTCATCCGAAAAGGACGCAAACCTTGCCAGAGCCCATGAGACCATACCGGTCAACAGAACGGTGACGATAGACAGAATAATTTTAAGAAATGATCTTTTTCCCATTTTTTGCATCTCTCAATTCCGATAATGTCATTTTAAGCAATTTAGATAAGATTATGAGCAAGAGTGGTTTCTAGGGGATGCGGCGTAACGGTTGTATTCCGAACGCCGCAATAAAACCATTAAAATATGTTAACAACCTACCGTCGGTGGCTTGGGTTTGGTAGCCGATTTTAAGGCCGCTTCCGCTTCTGCTTTAGTCTTGAACGGGCCTTTAACTATTGACTTCTCATCAGCCGGTTTCTTGTCCACCACTGCCATCTTGCCAGAGGCTTCTTTCACCACGAAAAATTCATCAGCCGCAAAGGCGGTGGTCGCCATGGCGAAAGCAAGCAGCGAAATCATAACCACAAGCACGCGAACCAATTTCTTCATTCAATACCTCCTTCTGTTAAATTGTGCTATTTTTAGCACGTCCACATCCACGAATAAATCTTATTTGTCGTAAGGAGCCCATTTTTCACCCAGCCAGGCAAGCGCAAAGGCCGCCAAAGCCATTATGAGGATTATGAGCGCCATCAGGTCGCGAGACGTTCCAAAGAATTGCCACAGGGTCAATCTGCCAAGATCCGAGCTTTTGTAAAACCAGCCCCATACAGGCCATCCGAATGCAAAAACCCATATTCCAAATACCATTCCAATCAGAAAAACAATACTGTCAATCTTGCCTGAGGCCACTCCGACAATCGCGGTGCCAGGACAGTAACCTCCGATGACGAATCCCAGTCCAAAGATGATCCCCCCAACAAGTTGAGGCCAAAAATAGCTCTTCATGAGGCTTTCTTCAACAAGAACGTTGTAATCGAAAAGGCCTGCGTAGCTAAGTACGATGAGTCCTATCATGGCGGTAACCAAGGCCGAAAACATTACTCGCAGGACTCTCATGTCTCTGAAGTAGAATATGTTTGTCAGATTTCGTGAGTCTCCAAAGCCGGCTTTTTCGAGTACGAAGCCGAACATGAGACCTATCGGAAAGGCCAGCCAAAGGCTTGTTTCGAATGAAATTACCCCGTTGTAAAGCAGCGGACCCATTATGACCATTCCTTTCTGACGAAATAAGCAGCTCCGAAAGCTGTGGCAAATACAGCCATCATGAATACCCAACTACCAACCACCATAGTAGCTCCACCACTCAAGGCCTGTCCGCTGGTGCATCCCATGGCAAATCTTGTTCCCACTCCTGCAATCACTCCTCCAAAAAAGGCCATGAACAAACGTAGGCCCACACCGGCCGTTGGTCCTCGACCAATGCCCACCGAGAAACGCCGTGAAAGAATCACTGAGATCAGTCCACCAACAAAAACCCCGATAACTTCTATCACAGTCCAGTCAAACAGAGGGTGAGATGCGCCCTCTCGATAAAACTCCTTGAAATAAGCCTGATTTTCTATGGCTTGCGGAGAAACAGTGTGAGCAACGACTGCCGCTGTCCTTGCTACTGCGCCAGATGCCCCCAATCCTGTTCCCATGACGTAAAAGGTGAATGTCAAAACAAGACCCAGCGCGATCCCCGCGACATAGGGGTTCCAGTAACCCTTGGTATAATCCATGTTGTTCATAGGCTCTCTCTTTCAGATTCTGATGACTAGAATATGGCTTAAGATATTACTTGGCTTTGGTCTCAGCCAATGTCAACCCCTTCAGGTAAACATCCGTCATCTTCTCGGAGGTCCCAATTCTGGCGCTAACTGTTTTGTCCGAAACTATGTCCTGCCACAGGACCGGCGCTGGATCATTGACGGGCAAATCAAAAGGACAAACAACAAGCAGTTTGGTTGTGACCTGAAATATCCCAAAAACCGAAACAGATATAAAGGATAGGATGATCACGGCAATGACGGCGGCTGATATCAGGCGTCCGCGCTTGTCAGCAACGTGGTTCTCCGTATCATTTTTGCCCTTCTTTACCTGGTCATTATCGCCTTGGGTATCGATTTTCTGAATCTCACTTGAAGCTTGTTCGTCCATTATAAAACTCCATTTCATGAATAAGTTCAGTTACATAAAGTCTTGCTGCCTTGATGGCGCACATTAGGGCCGGCCCGGAACCTTGCTCGATAGCCCTCTTTTGGAGTGTCCCGAGCCAATCCAGGTGATCACCGCAGAATGAAACAACCTCGGTCTGAGGCTGGTTTTCAAGCATGAATCCAAGAAATTCGAACAATGTGGACAGGCTATCCGGAGCGAGGCAGTGTTCCTGGTCCAGCGTCAGTCCAAACGATTTCAGGATAGCGGTCATATGGGCTGCAGGATCGCCGTGGCTGTGGCCAAGCTTTCCGCTCAGAGGATGATTTTTTTGCCTCGTCCATGGCTTGTAAACTGATTCTTCAAGAATAAGAGGGTCATTACCATCCTCAAAAAGCCTTATATCCTGACGCCATGCGTCCAGAAAATCCGTCTCAGACGACCAGGCGAATTGACAAATCTCTTGAGGAAATTTTTCTGAGTATTCCCTAAGCAGACTGAAGTGTCCTGAGTTGACCTCATCCGGAATCCCAAACATCTCAGAAAACATGTAAGCCATAGCTATCCGACGGGCTCCTGATTTCTCCGGAAATGCGTTTTCCATGGCATCCCGAGCGTCGGGCGAGTCCGCATCAAGCCTTTTGGATTGATCATTAATCACGTTAGGCTGCATGTTCATCCAGTCTGTCACGTTTTAGTGACCGTCAAGTGGCCCTATCGCCTAAACGATTTGAGGCGGAGTGGCCGAAAAGATGATCAAAGCCCTCAAACTCATTCCTCCCATGAGGACTAGCAAGTCTGATCCTATAACTAGAGTTTTGGGCATTTCACCATACTCATAGTATTCCACAATACTGAGTATGAAAGGAATCACTATGCCTAATATGACCACCAGGACCCAGAAATACGGGCTAAGCACTCCTGATATCAGCATGTTTGCTGAGATTGCGGCCTCGGTTGACCTGGTCAGAGACATAAACACCAGAAGCATAAGAACCAGGGCTTCCACCGCAAGAAAGATCACGTGGCCCAATGCAAAATTGGACAGTGTCTTGATGGTGTCAATGTCGATGATCGCGGCGACTATCATCGCGGCGGCCAACCCGGTAGATATTGCTGAGGCCAGAAACAGCACAGGCATCATGGGAGTGTTCCAGAAAGGCACTCCGTTGACCACGGCAATGAGCACACCCGTGTACGTTGCAGTGGCTACCGCAAGCAAACTTCCGACATATTCCAGGATTCTGATGTATTTTTTCGCGATTTTCCCTATGAAGGTTATTTCGTTCAATGCAGCAGCGTATAGCAGGGCAATGGGAATGAACCCGGAGAGAATAATTACGCCCCAAGCGATCATGCTGCTAAGATTCTTGGCAAGATAAACCTGTCTCCAAGGTTCCCAGAGTCCAGCCTCCAGGTCTAGCACCAGGCAAACAGTTCCTATTGCAACCAGGGGCCCGGCTATGAGCGAACCGGCTTTAGCCAAGGATTTAGACCAGTCCGGCGCTAAAAGATCGCAGTAAACGGCAGCCAGAAAAGCGCCCGAACCTGATCCGGCCAGGAACAAGTAAACCACTATCAACCATCCCCACGCGCTCTCCGGCATGATCAGCTCCTTTTGTAGTAAATTTTGGGAAGAGTTCCAAGATCTGTTCTCAACGGCTCAGCTCCACTTTCGGCGATAAACCGTGAAATTTCGCTATTCGGATCATCAAGGTCTCCGAATATGCGCACCTGGGTCGGGCATGTCGTCACGCAGGCAGGTGTGCCACCCTCCCTGACCAACTCGATGCAGAACCTGCATTTGACCACGATGCCCTGATGATGAAGTATGATTCGCATCTTGTATGGGCATGCTTCCATGCAATACTTGCATCCGACGCACGTCTTCTTGTTGACGAGCACTACACCTTCAGGAGTCGTATAAGTAGCCGCTGTTGGACAAACCCTCTGGCATGGAGCGTTTTCGCAGTGGTTACATTGCAATGGAATATATTCCTTATCAAAAGAAGGATACTTCCCGCGCTCCTTGTCCTTTATCCAGTTGAAGGTTTCAGTAAAATCAAGACCGTTCTGATTCTGGCAGGCTAATCTGCAAGAATGACATCCAATACACTTGGTGGTATCAATCGCTATTCCGTATCGAGGCATTTCAAACTCCCATAAAGACAATCCGCTGACGAAGGGTCTTAACTAGACCCAGGGCCTTCATAATCCGGAGTAAAAAAGTTAAGACATAGTCTTTTCGACCCGGACGATTATTTCATTCGCCATTACGTGCCCCAGAACCGGATCAAAATAGGTTGGCAGGTAATCATTGTATGATGTTCCAAACCCGAATGCTCTCTCTAGATGCTTGGCAAAAACTCCGTAACCGCTCGGCAGAAACACGCAGTCCCTGTGGATTCCCTCTGTAACCCTGGCTCGGGCTCTACCCTTGCCCACAGACGAGGTTATGGTCATGCATTCCCCATCCTTTATGCCAAGAGCTTTGGCTCTGTCCGGATGTATCCAAACTCGGGCTATGTCATTGAGCTTGGTGATTTCCTTGAGATACTTCTGGTTAATTGATCTGGTGTGGGTCAAGTGGGCCTGCTTGCCATGGATCAACCTGAATTCATAGGGATCCTTGGGATTAGGGCTTACCAATGGCTCTTCCCACAGCGGTAAGGCAGGTAGATTCAGATCTTGTAGTGTGGATGACAATATTTCAAGCTTGCCGCTAGGGGTTGTGAATGCAGGCTCTCCAGGTTTCCAGTCTCCACCCAGGTCAATCACCCCTTCCTTCCTGAGGCGTTCCAGGGTTATGTTCAATGGGGCAAGAGAGGCACGGTTATACTCGTCCAGGCTAAAGTTGAAATACTGGCCTATCCCGCAATGAGGCGCCAACTCCACCAGAATCTGGACCATCGGTTTGGTGTCGTATAACGGCTTAATAACAGCCTGTCTAATCGCCACCTGCTTGGATGTGTAACAGTGGTTGGTGTGTACGACATCGTCCCGCTCAAGGTAATAGGATTCCGGTAATACATAATGAGCCAGAGAGGCTGTTTCCGAGAGGACATAATCGAAGGACACCAGCAAGTCCAATTTTCTATAACCTTCGATCATTCTTGCCGGATTGGGGCAGGTTCGCAAGGGATTGTTATGATAAACAAAACCGGCTTTCAGTTTTCCGGCCAGAGCCAGTTCCGGTATGGCTTGACTAATCCCTAGCCCAACAGGGGTCAAAGGATATCGATCCGGATCTCCACTGCCATCTACCATTGGCATGTCAAGCTCAGGAACTTGAGGATACTTTTCAGGCCCAAGTTTGCCCAGCTTGACCTTGGGAGCGTTAAACATGCCACCCTTTTGGTTGTAGTTCCCCAGTAAACCGTTTATGCAACCGACTGCGCGAACCAGTTGCAGACTGTTCTTATACTGGGTGCCCATCGCTCCGTGATATCCACGATGGATTACTGAAGCCGGAGCTACCTCAGCCATGTCATGGGCAAGTTTTGTGATGACTTTCTCAGGAATGGTGGTAATTTCAGAAGCCCATTTGGGCGTGTAATCACTAATTTTTGAAGCCCACTCATCGAACCCTGAGGCGTATTTGTCAATGAAATCTTTCTGGTAGAGGTTTTCCTTGATCATGACCTGGGCAAGCGCCAACAGGAGCGCAAGGTCAGTCCCTGGCTTTATTTGTATCCATTGATGACCCATAGCAGCCATTTCGCTGAATCGGGGGTCTACCACGACATATTTGGCTCCCTTATCCTTGGCTTTTGCCATGTCAACCAGCATTCTCAACTGTAAACCAGCAGCAGGATTGCGCCCTATGAACAACACATGGCGGGCGTTCTCAAGATCCTGCTCAGGTTTTGCCGAACCAGTCGTCAACCACCATCCTATATTACGCGGGAGAAAACATGTACTGGCGTGGGAGAAAACATTAGGTGAGCCCAAAGCATTCATGAATCGTTTGGTTAGAGCTTCATTCCCTTCAGGATACTGGACGAGAAAAAGGGAGTTGGGGCCGTCTTTCGCTATCACGTCCTTCAACTTTGCCCCGATCTCCCTGTACGCCTGCTCCCAGGATATCGGTTCAAACTTGTTGGCTCCAACGCGCTTCAAGGGGGATTTGATACGGTCTTTGTTGTAAACGTCATGCAGCATCGCATGCCCTTTGACACATATCCTTCCCTTGTTCAGTCCGGCAATTGGATTTCCAGTAGCCTTCCAGATTCGCCCTCCCTTTGTGTAAACATTTATGGCGCACCAGTTACCACAAGCGTCACACAACGTAGGGGTTACGCTAACGTCTTCAGAAGCCGTATCTGTCGCAGCCCACGTGTCAAAACTCATGTAGGACGAGGCAACCAAAGATGCGCTGCCCACCGCTGCTCCGGCGAGAAACTTTCTCCGGGTTATACCGAATTCTTTCATGTTCCCTCCACCGAGGTTTGTTATCCTAGATATTTTTATATATGGATATTAATATTAAGTCAAGAGCTTTTTTGCCATGGGAAAATACGTAGCTCCATTAGTAAAATCCCTTATTACAGAATGTTACAATTATGCAGGCGTACTTCGCGTGAGTCTGATAACGCCTGACTCCCTATTTACTTGAGATACACGAACAAAATTTTTTGATGATTCCTACTTTTTACTCAAGCATTAAGTAGATTAACATGGAACCAAGGTGAATGCGCGTCCAAAAAATCACATATTAAAAAAAATCCCTTGCTATCAGACCTGCTTAAAGTGATTCCACCCTTTGGGTATAAAAGGCTCATCCTGTCCATTCGATTTTCTGATCCGCAGTTCGAGTTGTGAAGTGAATTGTCCGATAACGCTGAGGGATGATCCCGAAGCACTTAGAGAAAGTTGTAATTCAGGTACTCCTTCGGGTCTGATTGCTGCCAGAAGCGCATAGTCCTCACCACCGTTCATAACCAACAGCCTGATTTCGTCCAAATCCATTTCTGATGCATCCAACAAATTTTTCGAGATGGGAATGAGCGTCTCATCAATGGTGGCGCCTACCTGAGACTGTTTGCACAGGTGACCAAGATCCGAACTGAGTCCATCGGAAATATCAATCAAGGCCTTGCAATAGCCTGATTCTGCGAGCAATCGCCCCTCATGGACCAGCGGTTTGGGGCGTAGGTGCGCCTGGAGCAGGTAGGTTTGGTCTTTGGTGAATATTTTTGGATGAGACTTAAGAAGATTGAGCCCTGCGGCTGATTCTCCGAGGTTTCCGATGAGACAAACCAGATCACCGGGTGATGCTCCGCTTCGCAGCAAGACCTGACTTTTAGGAACGATGCCTGTGAGTGTGAGGCTTATCATCAAGTCGGATTTGGATAAGCTAGTGTCTCCCCCCAGGATGTTAACGCGGTGGAGCTTGGCGAGTTCAGACAGGCCCCGGTAAAAATTGTCCAGCCAGTCCAGTTCAATCCCTGGAGGAATGGCGATACTTATGAAGGCGTCTCTCGGGGTTCCTCCGCATGCGGCAATGTCTGAAAGGTTTACAGCAAGAGATTTTGCCCCCAGATCTTCGGCTGATGTCCAAGCAAGATTGAAGTGAACTCGTTCCAAGAGCAGATCGGTGGTGATCAACATAAATTCGTCACAATTTACGTCTATTACAGCGCAATCATCCCCGATCCCCTTGTGAACTCCGTCGGTTCTGTTAAGGCACAACGGGGCCACTCTTTGTATAAAACCGAATTCTCCAATTTCCCCGAGTTTCATGACCGTGATTGCCCGTCACGCACCAGCTTGGACTCCAAGACCAGTTTTGACAACATCTCGGTGGTGGATTTGACATCGTGGGCGCTCACTATGGCTGAGACAAGGGCTACGCAATCAGCTCCTGCATCCACAACATCCCTGATATTGCTCTCAGATAATCCCCCTATGGCGACTAAAGGTTTATCCGTGATTGACCTCGCAGATCTCATCCCCTCGATTCCCCAAGGCTGGGAAATATCGCTCTTGGTGGAAGTGAAGAATATTGGGCCTACCGCCAGATAGTCTGCTATTGAAGCCTCCTGGCTTCTTATGTCCTCGGGGCTTTCTACTGACCAGCCGATTATCCTGTCGGGACCGAGGATATCCCTGGCTTCGCGCAGCGGAATATCGGATTGTCCCAGGTGCACTCCATCTGCTTCAACAGCTAAAGCGATATCTATCCTGTCATTTATGATCAACGGAATGCGGCTGTTTCGCATCAAATCCCTTACAGCCATGGCCTCCTGGAAAAAAGTCCTCGAATCAAGGCTCTTTTCCCTTATCTGAATCACGGAAACCCCACCCTTGATAGCTGCTTCACAAATTTCAGAGAGGCTTCGCCCTAATGATAGATTCCTGTCAGTAACCAGGTAAATATTCCAGTCTCTAATGTTGTTCATACGAGTTCAATCCTGGCGTATCTCTCTACTTCAAACGGAGTCAGAGAATAGAGTTGGTCAATCACATTTGTCCAGTAGGATCCCGGCCCTTTAGCTCCTTCTACGGCCCTTTCAGCTACAAGCTTGTAAACTGCCAGAGCGGAGGCCGCCGAGAGAGTGGCGTCTTTTTCAACGGCCAGAAAAGCGCCCACAATCACAGATGCGGCGCAACCAGTAGCGGTAACGGATGTCATCCAGGGATGTCCTCCTGATACAACAAATGAGCGATGGCCGTCAGTAACCAGATCTTTTTCTCCTGTGACCGCGATTACAGAATTCAGTTGTCTTGCTACCTCGTTAGCCGAACCTATTGCGTCATCCACAGAATGCATAGCGTCCACCCCCCGGGTCTGGGCTCCTTTGGAACTCAGTGACATCACCTCGGATGCGTTTCCGCGGATTACTGTCGGAGGAGCATAACGGATCAATTCCTTGGCTGTCTGGGTTCTGAAACGTGTGGCGCCTGAGCCTACGGGATCAAGCACATAAGGTTTTGACAATATCCTTGAGAGTCTGGCGGCGGCGTTCATCGCCTGAATCCAAGGCTTTGACAGAGTACCGATGTTTATGACCAGCGCGTTGGAAATTGCGGACACGTCCTCCATCTCCTCGAGTATGTGACTCATAAACGGGGAGGCTCCAAGCGCCAGTAGGACGTTGGCAGTGGAATTCATTGCTACAAAGTTGGTTATGCTATGGACCAGAGGTTTCTTACGCCTGACCTTCTCAAGATTCTCAGCGGCAAATTTTGCTAGTTCTGTCATGATCAACTCTCTCCTCAAGGTAGTTAATTGTTTGATTTATGAATAAAAGAGCATTCCTCAATGTCCCATGCCACAAACTGTATCTACACTTGATTTGTTTCGTTTCCTGTATGATTGAAGTCTTCGTTGATAATGGTTCCAGATGGGCTTGTAGGCTCCGGGTATCCTACCCCGCAGCGAGAATCCCCGGACGATCGACTCGGATAGCTGATTCTTCTCTTCCTGGTTCAGTTTTCCCCTGATTCGCTGATATTCCCTTATTTCGGGGTACATTACCATTGGTATACAGCCGGTCGAACAATGTTCGAACGCTCTTGATACTCTCTTGAATATGTCCTCGAATGGCTCTTCCTTGATGTTTCCGAAAGAAATTTCGCTTACTTCACAGGGTTGAACATCGCCAGATGCTGTCACAAACAGATACTCAAACCTGCACTGACAACCGAGCGCCTCATCCTTTTCCAGCCAGGTAGACAATCCGCTTAGGGGCGGATAGTCCGAATAGGAAGGGTCCGCAAAAAGTTCCTGCTGCAAACATGCCAGCACGGGGCTATGAGGAATCACTCCATTACAAGCCTCCCGCCCCGATGGCTTTTTCTCCATAACGCGTATTTCCGCCACCCCCATGTTTTTTGCCATCTCATAATACTTTCTGAAATTGAGCGGATCAATAAAATCGTCCGGAGGCACCAATGACAAGCAGGTATATACACCGGCCTCTTTGAAAGCTTTGACGGCTTCCTGAGCTTTTTCAAACGCCTGGGGATGTCCTCTCAAGGCGTTGTGAACCGCTGGATCGAAATGATCGAGGCTGACCCACACACCGAAAAGACCATTTTCCTGAAGATCTCGAGCCCTCTCCGGAGTAACGCCATATCCGGTAGTGAACATCCACAAACATGTCTCCCTGTCCACACTTTTAACGATCCTCAGAAAACGTTCATATCTGAACATCGGTTCTCCACCGTGAAGAATAATCATGGGAGTTCCGAGCCTCTCGATCTCCTTGATGGTCTGGATGATCAATTCTTCATCAAGATCAGCTTTGGATATTCTCCTGGAGTTGGTGGAGCAGAAGGGGCACGAATATGGGCACAGGTTGGTGGTGGAAATAGAAACTATCCCGGAGGGGATGTCCTGCATGTCAAAATAATTAAGATAATTTGACAGGCGCCTGTCAAAAGCTGGAGAGGGAAAAGGTGGCACGGTGCTATCAACAATAACCTTATCTCCGAATCTGACCATGTTCCTATGTTTGAGCACTGTGTATTCCAGGAAAGACAGTTTGAAGAAATTGAAAAGCGAGTCACCCACGGTCAGCCCGTTACTGATGCGCTGCTCACGATTATACCTGTGTGCAAGAAGTTTGAACGCCTGATTAAAAAACCTGAAAAACATTTTATACTTATCCAGGCCTGTTATATTGACGTAACCGGATTCCTGATTTTTCATTTGTCTCCTTTATTCAATCATTTGGACCAATTCGGGAGGTATGTGGCGAATGAATCAAGGTCCAGCCTCATGAGTAAATTTCCTTTAGAAGCACCTCAGCCACTGTTTCAATATCACCGGTGGTGTGAGAACTCATCAGTGTGAGACGAAGCCTGGCTGATCCCTCCGGCACAGAAGGATACCTGATGCCCTGAACAAATATGCCTTGATCAAGACAGGACTGGCTCAAACGCATGGTTTTTTTTGAGTCGCCTATGTTAATCGGAACTATATGACTCGGAGTGGATTTATCGCCGATTAATGGTCGCAACAACCTGTTTAAATGTGTGGCATTTCTTTGGAGTTTTCGCCTTAGTTGAATTCCCTCTTCGGATGCGACTATTTTTATCGCCTCAGTAGCGGCAGCCATAATTGCAGGGGGTTGAGCCGTGGTGTAAATCAGTGAACGGGCCCTGTTGAGGATCAGGCTTATCAGAGCTTTGCTTCCAACCACATACGCTCCTGCAACTCCAAGAGCTTTTCCGAGAGTTCCCATCTGTATTTCCGGCGTAACCCGAAATTCCGAAGCCAACCCTTGCCCTGCAGGCCCCTTGACTCCCGTGGCGTGAGCCTCATCAACCATCATGTAACCACCGCAAGTTTGGCTTATGTCGTAAAGATCATCGAGTGGAGCAAAATCGCCGTCCATGGAAAAAACTGATTCTGTTATCAAAAATCTGCGCCTGTAATGACCTGATAGAAGGCTCTTTTTAGCGGTGGCCAAATCAAGGTGCGGGTACACGAGGGTCTTTGCTTTGGAGAGCCTGCAGCCGTCTATAATGCTGGCATGGTTTAACTCGTCCGAAACTATGAGGTCTTGTTCGTTGGTCAGAGCGGTGATTATACCGATGTTGGCCTGGTAGCCGCTGCCGAACACCAAGGCTGTTTCAGCGTCTTTCCAGGAGGCAATATATTGCTCAAGTTCTCTGTGAGGCTCTGTGTTGCCTGCGATCAGACGCGATGCCGTGGAGCCTGCGCCGAAAATTCGTGCTGAATCAATCATGGCTCTAATGATTCGGTCATCGGCTGCAAGACCGAGGTAATTATTGCCAGAGAAATTCAAAGCCTGCTTGCCGTTAACCGTCACAGTTCGGCCAGGAATGCCCTCCACCTCCGGCATACGTCGCAAAAGTCCAGCGCGTTCTATCTCTGTTATCTCTTTTGTCCATGACGAATTTTTCTCAAATTCCTTGCTCATCCAATGGACTCCTCAACAGTTCATGTTATATAATAAAACTAACATGCTACCTTATAAGCCTCAGTTGTGTAACAATTCCTTGAGTTAACTAATCTGATGGCTTATGCTTACCATTACGAACTGATGGTGCGCTGGTAGTTGTCTTTTGACGCTGAAATTTAATATATTTTTACGCCGAAAAGCATCAAGAGAATAGCATGAAAATAAAATTTTGCGGCTCCAGAGGATCCATCGCCGCCCCCGGACCTGAAACCGTAATATATGGTGGCAATACCACCTGCGTCGAGGTTGTGTCTGAATCAGGTCAAACGTCCATAATAGACTGCGGCACTGGCATACGAAACCTGGGAGACCAGATCATCAAAGATGACCGGTCCTCAAAAGTGAACCTCTTTATGACCCACATACATTGGGACCACCTCTTGGGCCTACCTTTCTTCGGTCCCCTATTTAGACCGGAATGTCATATAACCGTCAATGGGTGCAGACAGTGCTTCGCAGGTCTGAAAAGAATTTTTTGCAGTGACTACATTGATGGCGCGTGGCCTGTTCGATACGAGGATTTGAAAGCCAAAATAGATCCTCCCGCGGAAGCTCCGGTTACAAGCTTTCAGATGGGAGATGTTTCCGTATTCTCTCACCCGCTACAGCACCCTCAGGGGGGGTTGGGTTTCAAATTTCAGGAAAATGGAAAGACTTTTGTTTTTCTCACGGACAACGAGCTTCTTGAAGATGGTTGGGTTGGCAGCGCATTCAGGGATTTCGTCAAATTTTGTCGAGGCGCCGATGTTCTCGTTCATGACGCCCAATATCTTCCTGAAGAAATACAGACAAGACGCGGTTGGGGACACTCGGATTATGAATCAGTCTGCCGTTTGGCCATACAGGCAGAGGTGAAGAAACTTTTCCTGTTTCACCATGACCCATGGCGCACTGACAAGGGCGTTTCAAAAATAATCGACAGGGCATGGGAATATCTGGACGTGCAGGGTTACCAGATCGAGATAGATGCGGCCAGAGAAGGCGCTACCATCTATCTGTAAAAAGTCTCGACCGTTAGCCAACCCCTTATTTTCTGGTCAGCAACGATCGAAACATGCTGATCTCTGAGCACTTCAAAAAAAGGGCCGAAATAAAAAACAGTCCCATACCTCCCACAAGCAATCCCAATAGAATCAGGCCGTTTGCGAGGTTCAGTCCCGAACTCCAGTCTGCATAATCCCTGGACAGCCATATGAAAATCCCCATGGCCGTTGAGGCGACAATGACCCTCGCCAAAGAAATACTGAAGTCGCGCATCGGAAACAATCCAACCCGCCTCACGAGTATCGTAAACAGGATCGAGACATTTAGCGCTGCAGAGATGGCCGTGGCCAGGGCCAGTCCACCGTGACGCATGGGCCCCATCAACAACAGTCCAAAAACAAGATTGGTGAGGACCGATCCGATGGAGACGTAAAGAGGGGTTTTAGTGTCCTTGAGTGAAAAGAAGGCCTGGGTAACCACTTTTAATCCTGAATAAGCCCATAATCCTGAAGTGTAAAACAGAAGAGCGTAAGCAGTCTCCAGGGTATCGGAGTAGGTGAACAAGCCTCTCTGGAAAAGCACCGCCACAATCGGTTCCCTTAGCAAGATCAGACCGACGGACGCCGGTATTGTCAGAAACGCTATTAGTCCCAAAGAAAAAGACAATGATTTCATCAGGGACTTGTAATCGCCTTGTCCGGCCAGCCTGGACATGGAAGGAAGAACAGCCGTGCCCAATGCTATGGCGAAAATTCCCAGAGGCAACTCTACCAGACGATCGGCATAATAAAGCCAGGAAACCCCACCTGCAGGTAGCATCGAGGCTAAAATGGTGCCGACTAGGACATTAATTTGATAAACAGCGCCTCCAATGGCCGCTGGCACGAAAAGGGCGCCCATTTTGCGTAAGGCTGGATTCGAAAAATCAAGATTCAACCTCAGTTTAATTCCCATTTTAGGTAGAAATGGTAACTGCAGCAGCAACTGAAACAAGCCTGCCAGTATCACTGCCCAGGAAAGCGCGTAGTAGGCGGCGCACTTGTAATGGGCGCTGAAAATCATGACACTCCCGATCATGGTCAGGTTGAGCAGGATCGGCGCCGCGGCCGATGGAGCGAATACTCCAAGAGAGTTTAGGGCGCCCGACAAAAGCGCGACCAGGGATATGAAAAAGATGTATGGGAACATTATCCTGGTAAGTTCGACTGTCAAATTGAATTTCTCGGGGGCTGAGCTAAATCCTGGGGCTATCAGCTCAACTATGTAAGGGGTAAAGCTGACCCCAAGGATTGTTATAAAAGTCAGGATGATGCCTGAAAATGTGAACGCCACCTGAGCAAGTCTTGCCGCCTCGGACAATCCCTTTCTCTGGAGCACATCCACGTAAGTGGGAATAAAAGCTGCAGTCAGGGCTCCTTCGGCAAATAGTCTGCGCAACAGGTTGGGAATCCTGAATGCCACAAAGAAGGCATCTGCGCCCGGACCAGCGCCCATGAAAAGAGCTATCGCCATGTCACGCACAAATCCGGTTATCCTGCTTAATGACGTCCAGAAGCCTACAACCCCCGCCGCCTTAGTCATGGCAAGCTTCTCGGATTCTACGTTTTGACTTCTTCTGGATGAAATCTCTTGACTTGATTTCTGTATTTCTGTCATAAAGTACAATTCCGTAAGCGGTAAAATATTACCGCGAATTCGTCAAACGCTGTTCACACGAACAGGCAGGACTATATAACACGATATTGTTAACAATGACTTATATAAAATAAGGAGCTTATGAATGGCTAACCACCCATCAGCGTTGAAGAGGATCCGACAGAACGAGAAAAAACGACTTAGAAATATGTCTTACAAGTCAAAAGTAAAAACAGCGCTGAAAAAATACCTTAAAGCATTAGACGACAAGGCTCCGGAGGCGTCACAGCTTTTGAGATCTGCGGTATCACTCCTGGACAAGGGTGTTTCCAAGGGCATCTTTCATGCCAATACAGCCTCTAGGACGGTTGCGCGTCTGTCAAAGAAACTCCCTGCATAGTTTGGGAATCATTTCTCAATCAAGACAGTGGTAACGCCCTGAGGACTAGCTCGCCGGTTATTACGGATTACTGAAGAATATTAAACGGTAGCTTTCCGACTGATAACCCGCGCCTATACTTCTTCAAAACAGACACTGGCTATTATCTCCGGTCCTTGCGCCGAAGTTTGTTTTTTTAGGCTTGCTGGTGTTCCAGATGTTTCGGAATATCCATGGATGACATTCTGGGATTACCCCTCGCAACAGCCTTATGTCATGGCTTTGACCCTGAATCCTCTGCCTTTCCTAAGGTGTATTGCGCCCGGGATCGCCGTGAAGTATCCAGCCGGCCCAACTCGGTGGTCTACCGGTGAAGGATGAGTCAAGGCTTTGTGGAAGTTCCTTGCTGAAAGAAGCGATTGCCTGTCCTGGTTCTGTTTTCTCTGAGATTTTTTTCAACGCGTTCATCAGAAATGGTTCATCAGCTCCCCAATTGGGATCCGAATAATTGATAAGCCCCATTTTTACGCCCGAATAGAAGAACCCCAGATTTAACAGCAGCGGGCCTTCACCAAGAGGCGCGTCCTTATCCTGTATCTCAAACCAGGCTACCGGATTTACAAGAAGATTGGTATTTACGGACACTGAAAAGAATTTCTTGCATACTACTTTGCGTCTACCCTGCTTGTCCGGAGAGAAAAAGAATGCCGGCTGGAAGTCTCCGCTAACCGTATCTGGAACTCCAAGAGGCAGCGCAAGTATGAGAACGCTCTCTTTACGGTTCTTCAGATCAGACAGCCGTTCAACAGTCGCTGTAGGGCCAACCCAGACCTCGAAATTTCTGAATATCTTCTGCACTCCCATGACGATATCCGATGGTTTGG
>CALDNG010000452.1 GCA_937915285.1 uncultured Desulfomonile sp.
GATCGGAACGAATTATATCCAATTCAATAAATTTAATCGACAGAATAAAAGCTTAGGGTATGTTCCGAGATGGGGCATCGAATCTATACCAGATCAACGCACTATTGAGTAGTTATGTACTAATAATACTTTGTCTTGACTTTTTGATTAGACTTTACATAATGAATCAATAAATAGGGGATGGAGTCCCCCGAAAATGCTCAAATCGAGCTGATGACTCCTACCGCAAATGTTGGCGGTGGGTCTTCAGTCTCTAACAGAATCCACCGTAAGGTGGTTTTTTTTTGTACGAATTTGTATCGCTAGTTTTAGCGGTTCGATAGGAGGATCACTTGTGGAGTTTGGAACCACATCGTTGTCAAGAACTGGAATTGCTCATGACTCCGATCTAGAGAAGCCAGGTCTAACAAATAATTTTGCAATCCTGGTTCAACAGGCTGATGAGATTTTGAGCAAATTCGGTGAGCAGTTTAATTCGGAACGTCCTCGGCTTGGCGCCCTTAAGAGTCGTTTTGACGAGGGACGTTTTCATTTGGCGGTTCTAGGTCAGTTCAAACGAGGTAAAAGCACTTTATTAAACGCCCTGATAGGATATCCGCTCCTACCCACATCGGTTGTGCCTCTTACAGCGATTCCCACGTTTGTCGAATATGGTGAAAGGATCCGGATCAAAATTGTCTTCCGGGAAGACAAGCCTACGGAGGATTTTGTCGGAATTGAGGCTTGGGAGGCGGTATCAATTCTACAGAAATTCGTGACTGAAGACGCCAACCCAAAGAATATTCTTGGCGTTGAACAGGTTGACATTTTCTTCCCTGCTGAGTTTCTTCAACATGGAGTAGTTCTAATCGATACGCCTGGAATTGGTTCTACTTATACCCACAATACACAAGCCACATTAAATTTTCTGCCCGAGTGCGACGCCGCTCTGTTCGTGGTGTCTGCTGATCCTCCCTTAACTGAAGTAGAAGCTGATTTTCTAACAGCCGTCAGGTCTGGAATTGACCGGTTATTTTTTATCTTCAACAAAATCGACTACCTGAATGAAGCGGAAAAATCGGTAGCAATATCGTTCTTCGAGAAGATTCTCAAAGAAAAGACTGGCGCTGGGGACCATTTTGTTTTTTGCGTGTCTGCACGAAACGGCCTGGATGCGAAGGCTACGGAAAATCACGAACTCTGGACTGAAAGTGGCATGGCGGAGTTGGAACGGTATCTAATTAAATTCCTTGCAGCGGAAAAGTTGACGACACTTCTTGAGGCCCTGAAAAAGCAGGCTGCCGATATTATTTCAAACTGTTCAATGCGTTTGAGTCTTACCGCTGCGTCTCTAAAAATGCCGTTAACCGATCTGGAACAGCGGATTGGAGTATTCGATTGCGAACTCAAAAGGGCCGAAACAGATAGGATATCGACTCAAGACCTCCTTTCTGGTGAGAGAAAAAGAAGCATAGCCAAACTCGAACAGGAGGCAGAGAGCCTTCGCCTGACTTCAGCAAAACAGCTTTCGAATGTGGTTGAAAATTCAATGATCATTATGGAGGAGGATGACATTTCGGAAAAGTTGATACTGGATTCAATAGCTGAAGAACTAACCTCCTATTTTGACATTTCATCCGAACGGCTGACACGGGAATTGGGAATGTTAGTCAAGCAGACTCTACGTTCTCATCAACTTAGGGTTGATGAATTGATTGAGGGCATCAGAAAGACCGCATCCGAGTTATTTGACATTCCATATCATGCGCCTGACAGCGATCAGGCCTTTGAAACTAAACGCAGGCCCACATGGGTTCTTAGAAAACGGGTTCCCAGCTTACCTATAATTATACCTGAGGAAACAATAGACCGGCTACTGCCTAAAGCCATACGGATGGCCAGGTTAAAGAAAAGACTATCTCGCCAGATTGCTTCGTTAGTACATCATAACGTTGAGAACCTCAGGTGGGCCACATTGCAAAATGTCAATGACGCCTTTCACCGATTTGCCAGGATGATTGACGATCGCTTCAAGGACACTATTTCTGCAACCCACGGGGCGATTCAGACTGCTTACCTGAAAAGGAAGGAACACTCCGAAGCAATTGCGGATGAACAGACTAAAACAGAATTGGCGATCAAGGAGCTATCAGAATTAATAGTTATCTTAAGAAGATAGTGTGCCTTTTTGGGCAAGTTTATTGTGTGTGAACACCATGACATCAGATTAACGAAGCCATTTTTGTTGTCCTACAATTTGCGGTCTTCAATGAGTCAAGACAACGAATGGCATCCATCGAATAGTCTAAGGAATCAGCCAAAGCCTGAAGGAAATCTAGGAGTTTTCTGGGTAATCTCAAAATTTGCAAGTCAATCGGAGCAAAAAGATGGAACATACGTGGTATGTCGCGATGGTATGGGTGGCGTTAGCTTTGCTTGCAAGTGTCATATCAATGCGGACAGCAATCTCGGTCGCCCTTGTAGAGATTTTTGTTGGGGTCTTGGGAGGCAATTTTCTCGGACTGGACCCAAAAACTGAATGGATAAGTTTTTTGGCCGGATTTGGGGCCATACTTCTGACTTTCCTGGCCGGAGCGGAAATAGAACCTGATGTCTTGCGTAAATATTCCAGGCAGGCAATAGCCATAGGATTTATAAGTTTCTTGATGCCATTTCTTGGAGCCATGGCTTACGCTTATTACATAGCGGGATGGACTGAGGATGCTTCAAAAATTTGTGGTATTGCTCTTTCCACAACCTCGGTTGCCGTAGTCTATGCTGTCATGGTGGAGACCGGCCTGAACAAGACGGAGCTGGGCAAAATCATATTGGCTGCCTGTTTTGTCACCGACTTGGGCACAGTCCTGGCGCTTGGGATTCTTTTTGCCCACTACAATATCTGGTTGGTTATATTTACCGTAATAACGATTGTAACCCTCATTGCGACCCCTCGCTTCATCCGCTGGTTCTTCAAAGCTTTTAACGGTCATGTCAGTGAGCCTGAAATCAAGCTGATTTTTGTGATGTTGTTTGCGCTAGGATGGCTTGCGACCCATGCAAACAGTGAGGCTGTTTTACCGGCATACCTCTTGGGTATAGTAGTAGCCGGGGTGTTCAAGGAACAACGGGAAATGGTAAGACATCTCCGCACTGCCACATTTGCCTTGTTAACACCTTTTTATTTTTTAAAAGCTGGCACGATCGTATCCATTCCGGCCATATGGACCGGAATAGGACTAATTGCCGTACTGTTGGTCGTGAAGATGGCGGCCAAGTTCATCGGTGTCTACCCAATTACATCAATGTTTCGATTCAGTCCAAGGACGGGGATGTATACGACACTTCTAATGAGCACAGGGCTCACTTTTGGCAGCATATCGGCCCTGTTTGGTTACAGTAGGGGAATAATCTCACAAGATCAATACACAGTTCTGGTAACCGTAGTTATAGGCAGCGCAGTTATTCCCACTCTAATTGCGCAGTGGTTCTATTCTCCAAGACAGGATGATCTAAAAGGAAGCTGGCAGAAATAAATGCCGAGAAGATGGAGTTTTACAATGTACAAGAAATTGTTGGTAGCATTTGACGGTTCTGAAGGATCCAGAAAAGCTCTAAGTAGAGCTGTGAACTTGGCCGTATGTTTTGGAGCAGATCTGCATTCAGTTTCGGTGGAGGTTGATCTTCCCCAATATGTGGCAACCATAGGTGAATTTGAGGAAGTTAAGGCGCAAAAGGACGTCTACTTTGAAAAGTTGAACAAGGAGGCGGTTGAACTGGCCGCTTCCAAAAACATCACCTTGATCCCTCATGTAGTGGCAGGTCATGCAGTGGACGCCATAGTGGAATTCTGTAAGGAAGGCAATTTTGACCTTCTCATAACGGGTTTCACTGGACATTCCAGGATATACGAACGCATCTGGGGAGGTGTATCTCGCAATCTGGCTCGTTTTTCACCTTGCTCGGTCTTGATAGAAAAGTGATGCGGGTTTGATGAACTGATTCAAGAGCCCTAATGAGAAAGAGGTTCGATTGGGAAAATCGCTGACATTAAGATCCAGGTTCATTGGTAATCATGAAATGTCAAGAATCAATTATTATCCCGAAAATAAGACAGATGACCAAGAACAAGATTCTTAGCGCCAATGAAAAATCCCGGTCTAGCTGACAATTTCGGTCCACAGTCTTAAGGAAGGAAGCTCCTACGTTTTTAAACTGAAAGGATACACCGCAGTTATGGCTGATCAGTCAAGGCTCCTTATTAAATTCTCTGGTGTTTCCGGTAAGGTAGCGACCCGGTTTGTAATTCTGATTGGAGTGGTCAGTCTCTTCTCCGATCTTACATATGAAGGAGCTCGAAGTGTTGCAGGTCCATTTTTGGCGACTCTCGGGGCCAGTGGAACGGGAGTTGGTTTTGTTGCAGGTCTTGGAGAGTTAATAGGATATGGTTTTCGTTTGGTTTCAGGATATTTGGCCGACAAGACCCGCCAATACTGGGCCATCGTGTTTTTTGGCTATGCGCTAAATTTGCTAGCGGTTCCTCTCCTAGCTTTGGCAGGTCATTGGGAGATAGCCGCACTGCTGATGGTCGCCGAGCGCACGGGCAAGGCCATACGTACTCCTGCGCGTGATGTAATGCTGTCCTGCGCTTCGGACAGCATTGGTCAGGGATGGGGCTTTGGTTTGCACGAGGCTCTAGATCAGATTGGCGCTATATTGGGTCCATTGGTGGTAGCTCTCGTGCTTTATAGCACAGGTAAATACGAGAATGCTTTCGCTCTGCTTTTAATTCCTGCTTTAATTGCCCTGACGGTTTTATTTGTCGCATACAAACTTTATCCTGAACCTCAAAACCTTGCTTCGGCTACCATCAAATTAGAAAGCACTGGTTTACCCAAATCGTTTTGGTTTTACATATTGGCGACTGCCTGCGTAGCGGCAGGTTATGCTGATTTTCCACTGGTGGCGTATCATTTCAAAAAAGCCGCTTCAGTTCCTGAACAATGGATTCCTATTCTTTATTCTGTGGCAATGGGCGTAGATGCGATAGCCGCTTTAATATTTGGTCGAATGTTCGACCGGATCGGAATTTCCGCATTGGTCGGATCAATATTTCTGTCCGCCCTTTTTGCTCCCCTTGTGTTCTGGGGAGACTTCCATTCGGCCATTATTGGAATGGCGCTATGGGGAGTTGGAATGGGGGCTCAAGAGTCCGTCATGCGTGCCGCTATTGGCATGGTTGTTCCACAAAATCGACTTGGTCTGGCATTTGGTCTTTTCAATACTATCTTCGGTGTTGCATGGTTCGTCGGTAGTCTGACCATGGGGATACTCTACGATGTCTCTATTACTTCCCTAATCATTTTTTCGGTGGGTATTCAACTATTGGCCATACCTGTGATTATGATCTGTTCTAAACCGCGACCATGACAAAAAGAGCCGGCGCCTCGCGAATTGAAACGCTTAAGCTTCATGACCCAATTTGATAGGGGTAACGAGGCAGTAGCCATTAATCAGTAGAGGACTTACGCGGCAAGTCACCTGACGAGGTGAAATATTTTGGCTAACTCCGCATGAAAATGAATGGCTCTAGCGAATGTGGGTACGAGCATGAAAAGCATTGCTCCCACAAAGAATGGCACAATGATATTTTGCAGAGTTAACAGGCCTCGTGTGCGCCATCTGTTAAGGAAGTAAAAGCTCCCAGGAACGTAGATCAATGTCGCGGTCACAACCCCGGGAGAATATTCACCGCCCAAAGCAGTGGCTGAGATATGCA
>CALDNG010000453.1 GCA_937915285.1 uncultured Desulfomonile sp.
CGATACCACGTTTTCGATTCCCTTGCCGCCTGCGGCGGACTTATCAGCTAGTCTCCGTGTTGGCCTTTACACGTTAACCTTTTGATTCCCAGTTACAAATGCCTTGGGCCCAAATATCATCGGGCTACCAAAGCCGATCGGATGAATCTGATGCCTCCGCTGTACGGTTAGCGAACGACATGTTGTATATTCCGGAACCCTGGAGTGTTCCTGAAACCAGTTTGAAAGGCATGTCCAGGACATGAGGGACCATTGCGACAGCTGAAGGGACTTCAGCCGGTAAAAGACCCGCTGGGGCGCCCTCAGTGCGGGGGCCGTATGCAGCCGGGGCAAAATAAGGCTGAGCCTGGTATCTCACGAGAGGCCGCTGCGGTTGATTCTCATAAGCATAGGGTCTGCACTTGGTTATCCTTGATGGAGCGCACACCGGGGGAGCGCAAGCAGGTGGAGCGCACACCGGAGGTCCACAAGTCGGGGGGGCGCACGTAGGCGGAGCGCAAACCACCGGGCCACAGACCGGTCGAGGCATCCTCCTGGGCGCCGGAGCCAACAGACCACCCATGATAGCGGAAGGAATTCCTATCACTGCTCCACAAATGTTGGTGACCATCCCCAGGCAACCTCCAAACAGCGCAAATGGACCTCCAGTAGGACCACATGAGGGCGGTCCGCAAGTCGGAGGGGCGCATGCAGGTGGAGCGCACACCGGCGGAGCAACTACAGGAGGACCACCGGCTATTCCCAGAGAACCAGAACTTGTGAAGAGCAATATTGAAAAAACGGAAAGAACAGCAACAAACTTTAGCGCCATACCTCATCCTCCTTTTGTCAGATCCTTCATGTAATGGGTTAGATGATTTATTGAAATTGAAGGTATCTGAATTCAGCCCGTTAAAGGGCTTGATTGAGCTGTGGCTTTAACATGGCACTTTTAGTCTGTCAAGTAAAAACATAAAATAAAAGCAGGTAATACGAAATAAATAATAAAATTTAAAATATTTGTTTCATCATATTGAATAAACGACTTTTTTATGGCAATTATTGCCGTATGATTCAAAAGCCATGACGCTTTAATGGATCATATACTGAAATCATTATATAAAAATCTAATCATAGATCACTGAGGAAAAGGAATATGAAGCCAATGTGCAAAATAGTACCCATCATCCTGTTTATTTGTGCTTTTTCGTTCAGCGCTTCATTTGCGCAAGAGGAAAGTGTCGAACCCTACAACCGTGGAGTCGAGGCTCTCCAGCAGGATAAACTTGAGACAGCCATTGATATGTTTTCCAGATCCCTGGAAATTGATCCCACTGACCATCTGGCATTGAACAATCGTGGCGTGGCGTACAAGCGCAAGGGAGTCTATGACAAGGCCATCGCCGATTATTCAAGAGCGCTTGAAATAAAGCCCGACTACTATTTTGCCCAGGTCAACAGGGGGGTGGCAAAGTTCAAAAAAGGTGATCTTGAAGGAGCGCGCGTAGATCTCGAGACCTGCGCAAAAATGAAGAAAAAAGACGCCATCATTTATACTACCCTCGGTCTGATCTACCAACAGAAGAAAGAATACGACAAGGCCCTTGGCGCCTTGAGGGAAGGCATAGCGCTAAACAAAAACAACAAAAAAGCCTATATGGCCATGGGTGAAATATTCGAAGCCCAGAAGAATTACGAAAAGGCGCTTGACTCATATCTCAAGCTTGCTGCGATTGAGGGCAAAAAGGGTGAGCAGGATCAGGTTGAACGTAAGATAACTTCTCTCAGGAAAACCTACTCCCAGGAGCTTTACCTGCAGGGGCTGGACAATTATCGCCAGGGAAACTTCAAAAATGCGCTGAACTACTGGAATTCGGCAGCCAAGCTCGATCCTGAGAACATCCAGATAATCAGGGATCGTGGGCTTACATTCTACAAGATGGCGCAATACGCCAAAGCGCTGGAAGACTTCAACCTGGCTCTTGAGAAAGAGCCACAGAAAGGCGAATTGTTCAGAGTCAGGGCCGATACTTTATACAAGCTCAAACAGCCTGAAAAAGCTCTGAGCGATTATGCGAAAGCGCTTGCAATCAATCCAGGCGATTCCATAGGCTTCAACAACAGAGGACTGGTTCATCATGAATCAGGAGATCTCAACAAAGCGCTCGAGGATTACTCAAAGGCTATTGAACTCGATTCCTCCAATCCTGCCTTTTATGAAAACCGGGCCCTGATCCTTGTGACGCAGTGACAGCACAAAAAGGCAATAGAAGATTACCAGAACGCCATCAAATATTCGGGAGATGAAAAACTAAATAATAGTCTCAGGCAAAAGATCTCCACACTAAATGAAATGGAATCCAGCGCCCAGAATTCAGGCAGTACAGTCAGATAAGCAGACGTTTGAGCTGCGGTTCTCATCGGCGAAAGACCGGCGGTTGAAAAAATTCTTTCATTCGCCTGATCACCAGCGTGGAAGATTTGGCGCCATTGACCTATTAACTGATGTTTTACATTAAGAAATAAAATAAACATTGCGTTTTTTATTGACAAATCATTCTATGAGTAATAGACCTATTGCGCAACTGACGCGGTTCTATTGACCTGCGTGCCGCCTGATCAAGTGAAGCCCATGAAATTTATTGAAGCCTACAATCCAATAGACCTATTTATAATAACTACCTTGCTTGTTTCATTAATTTTGGGGTTGTGGAAGGGCTTTGTGAGGTCTCTGACTGCGCTGGCCGGCCTTGTGATAGGGGTAGTGGTTGCCGGTAAGTATTATCCGGAAGTGCAGGTATATCTTTACAAGATATCATCGCTTAACCCCCAGATTGCCATGGTAATATCCATGCTGGCTCTGTTTATTCTTGTACAGATAGTTTTTGTGCTCATTCGCAAGGTCATGGATACGATAATAGACATAACGCGTCTAGGCTGGCTTGACCGGGTTATGGGCGCCTTTATGGGCGCATCGACAGGTTTTCTGATAGTTGCTGTGTTCGTTCAACTTCTGATAGTCACGGCGCCGGAGTGGCCCTCGGTAAAGGGTTCAGGTCTTATAGCGCCATTGGAGGCTCTTACGATTAAGGCGATGGATTATGCGCCGCAGCAGGCCAAGGACCAGGTAAACGCTCTGGTGAACAAGTGGCGCGGCTTTCAGGAAGTTCCTCCAGCCAGAACCGAAAACAGGGTCGGTTCCGGCGTAACTGCTACGCCGGTTCCGATGACCCCACCCAATGCGAAATAATATTAATTGTCTTCGAGGGAGGATGATATGAAGCGATCCTTCTTGTTTGTGTTAGGAGTTTTCATTGTAGGAATCATATCGGGGTGCGCCTATTTCCAGAAGAAGGATGAACCGCCGCCATTGCCTCCTATTGAAGAGGTCAAACCTCCGCTGACCATGAAGGGCGAGTATTTTAATTCTTTTCCTTGGTCTTCCCTTCAGAGTCCCAAGAAAGACGGTAATGATCCTGAAACGATCACTGTTACAGTCAAGGATGGTGACACTGTTGAATCCATAGCTGAGAGCATGATGGGAAGCGCCGGGATGGCGCCGGGTTTGGCGGCCTACAACAAGTTGTCTTCATCAGCGACTCTCACTCCCGGTGACAAGGTTGTCATACCTAATCCAATCATCGGTGTAAGTAGCAAGATTTCCGTTAAAAACAAGGGCCAGAAGGAATTTGGCGATCCTGAGAACATGGGAGTGTCTTTCAGGAAAGGGGACGAATACAAGCTCAGGTTTGAAACTAATGTCAACGGCTTCCTATATGTTTTCAGAAAAGGAGCCAAAGGCGTCAACATTCTGTATCCAGCGGCTCTCAAGAAAAGTAAGAGGAATCAGAATCCTGAGCCTCTGATGAGGGATTCAGGAAAAGCCATTGCGCACGACCCGGTTGTAATTCCATTAGGCAAGAGCGGATTTGTGTATGATCCAAAGAACGCCGGGGACATGCTGTATGTTTTCTTCTGTATGCGAAGAGTCAATGAACTTGAAGATCTCAAGACAAAGGCAGCCATACGGGTCGAGGACCTTGAAGATGTGATGAGGCGCGTAAAAGAGGGTGAGATCAAGAATGAACCGCCTGTTCACATTTTGCGAATTACTGATCCAGGTGAGATTCTGGGATTCACTTTGAACATTGATGGGTGATCTAGGGCGATCTAGGTCTTGACAAGCGGTAAAATTAAATTGTATATTGTTTGGATAACGGGGCTGTAGCTCAGTTGGGAGAGCGCTTGAATGGCATTCAAGAGGTCGTCGG
>CALDNG010000454.1 GCA_937915285.1 uncultured Desulfomonile sp.
GAGATATCCACTCGTGACTGGAGTTCAGACGTGTGCTCTTCCGATCTCCGGAGGATTTGCTGTTCCAGGTGCTTCTGGATTGGGGTGTAGAGCTTTCACTTCCAATTCGGAAACAGACAATAGAAGGGAAAAACGTATTCTTTGTCGATGAGAATGCGTTGGTAGCGTGTTTTGATAAAGGGATTAACGAGGAATTGGTTAAAAAGCTGGCGGAGTTCCAGCCTCTGAGAGTGGTTTTCACGGACGGGGGCTTTGTGTCTGACGCCGTCAAGATCAATGTTGAACAGATTTTCAGGCAGTTGTCTCCGGGCACGGAGGTAAAGACTATATGAACGATGATGTGGCCGAAAGCAAAGGATTGGCAGAGCCAGAAGGTGAGGTCCTAGTTTATCAGACGGAGGACGGCAGAGTAAAACTAGATGTGCGGCTGGTGGATGAAACAGTCTGGCTGACCCAGCAATTGATGGCTGAACTTTTTCAGACCAGCAAGCAGAACATAAGTCACCATGTTCAAAGCATTTTTGGGGAGGGTGAGCTGGCGCCGGAGGCAACTGTCAAAAAATATTTGACAGTTCGACGGGAAGGCAACAGGGAAGTTCGACGGGAACTTGAATATTACAATCTGGAAATGATCATATCGGTGGGATACCGGGTAAAAAGTCTTGTAGCCACTCGCTTTCGTATTTGGGCGACCCAGCGTTTGAAGGAGTATTTGATCAAGGGATTCGTCATGGATGATGAACGCTTGAAGAATCCTCCTATAAAAGGTTCGTTGATACCTGATTATTTCGACGAGATGCTGGCTCGCATCCGTGACATACGGTCAAGTGAACGCCGAATGTACCTCAGAGTAAAGGAAATCTTTGCCATGGCGGCGGATTACGAACCGTCATGGAGCGAGACTACAAGATTTTTCGGTATCATCCAGAATAAATTACACTTCGCAGTCACTGGAATGACCGCAGCCGAAATAATCCATTCCCGTTCAGACCACCAGGCTCCTAATATGGGTCTTACCACCTGGAAGGGGGCTGAGGTTCGCAAGAGTGATGTTGGCATTGCCAAGAATTACCTGAAGGAAGATGAAATTACTGGCCTGAACCGCATCGTGACCATGTGGCTGGATTTTGCGGAGGACCAGGCGATGAGGCGTAAACAGGTGTTCATGAGAGATTGGGAGCAGAAGCTTGATGAGTTTCTCCGATTCAACGACCGCAATGTGCTGACCGGTTCCGGGATGATTAGCAGACAGACAGCGGAAGATCACGCATCCAGTGAGTATGAAAAATTTGCAGTTCGCCGCAGGGAATATAAAGAATCACTGGCCGAAGCTGATTATCTGAAGCAATTGGAAGAGGCCGCACGGCATTTGCCTGATCCGGACAATAATGTGAAAAAGAAAGTTTAGGTATTTTGTGCCCTTAGTAAATTCTTTAATTTTTAGCCGTTCCCACTTTTTGACTGAAGAATTGAGAGCCA
Source organism: uncultured Desulfomonile sp. (assembly GCA_937915285.1). Classification (GTDB taxonomy): domain Bacteria; phylum Desulfobacterota; class Desulfomonilia; order Desulfomonilales; family Desulfomonilaceae; genus CAITZA01. Next base: position 1,480 of record CALDNG010000454.1, read on the forward strand.
AGCATGAAACTAAAATTCAAGCTACAGAACTACCAGACGGACGCCGTGAAATCGGTGATTGACTGTTTTGCAGGTCAGGTTAACGCAGCCGGAATTTCATATCGAATTGACCCGGGTAAAGAAAGCGCTGACAACAAACAAGCTCGATTAGGCTATGAACAGACCGGTTTTCGAAATGCGGAGATACAACTGACCAACCAGCAGCTTCTTGAAAACATTCAGGAAATACAGCGGAGACAGAACATTCCGATCTCAGACAGGCTTGTTCCAAACAAACTGTGCAACTCCAAGGTCAATCTGGATGTTGAAATGGAGACGGGAACGGGCAAGACATACTGTTACATAAAAACAATTTTTGAAATGAACAAGCTGTACGGCTGGTCCAAGTTCATAATCGTGGTCCCCAGCATTGCGATACGTGAGGGGGTTTACAAGTCTTTTCAGATCACAACCGACCACTTCACGGAATCTTACGGGAAAAAAGCCCGATTCTTCATTTATAACTCAAAGCAGCTTCATCACATCGAAAGCTTTTCCTCAGACGCCGGCATAAACGTCATGATAATTAACATTCAGGCCTTTAATTCCACCGGCAAGGATAATCGCCGGATTTATGAGGAGCTGGACGATTTCCAGTCCAGAAAACCGATTGATGTAATAAGCAGTAACAGGCCAATCCTGATACTGGATGAGCCTCAGAAAATGGAAGGAGACAAGACTCTAAAGTCGCTGGCTGCCTTCTCCCCGCTCTTCATCCTGCGTTATTCAGCCACGCACCGAACAAGCCACAACAAGATTCATCGTCTTGACGCCCTGGACGCATATAACCAGAAACTGGTCAAAAAGATTGCCGTCCGTGGCATAGGAGTTAGGGGCCTTGCCGGTACCAACGCCTACATGTATCTGCAGGCGATAGATGTTTCGACCAAAGCCCCTGTCGCGCGTTTAGAAATTGAAGTGAAGCAGGGCTCCGGAATAAAAAGGATATTCAAGAAACTGGAAGTAGGACGAAATCTATTTGTGGAGTCCAATGAGCTTAATCAATACAAGGGCTTTGTCATCCGTGATATTGACGCCAACAGGAATGTGGTTGAATTCACCAATGGAATCATTATCGAGGTAGGAGATGCTACCGGTGACATCACTGAAATGGCCTTGCGCCGCATTCAGATTCGAGAAGCAATAAGAGCGCATCTCGAAAAAGAGCAACTCTTATTCGATGATAAAATAAAGGTCCTATCGCTCTTTTTCATCGATGAGGTCGGCAAATACAGGGATTACAAGCAACCGGATGAGCAGGGAGAATATGCCAAAATCTTCGAGGAAGAATACGAAGTTCTGAAAAATGATTATCTTAGCACGATTCCATTGAACGGTGATTCATACCACAAATATCTGGAAAATATACCTGTCAGGCGGACGCACAACGGCTATTTCTCGATTGATAAAAAATCAAACAGGATGACCGACCCAAAGTTCAAGACACGAGGTGAGGAAGCTGGCCTGTCGGACGACGTCGACGCATACGACCTCATCTTAAAGGATAAAGAGCGCCTTCTCTCGATTCAGGAACCGGTTCGGTTCATATTCTCACACTCGGCCCTTCGTGAAGGTTGGGACAACCCCAATGTCTTCGTCATGTGCATGCTCAAGCACAGTGATAATACCATCTCAAGAAGACAGGAAGTCGGAAGAGGAATGAGGCTGTCCGTAAATGATCAGGGCGATCGCATGGATAACCCGGCCAAAGTGCATGACATTAACGTCCTAACGGTAGTGGCCAGTGAGAGTTACAAGGACTTCGTGTCAAATCTGCAGAAAGAGATCAGCGATTCACTGTCAGAGCGGCCAAGGAAGGCGGATGAGGCTTATTTCGCGGGCAAACTCATAATGACCGAACATGGCGAAGCGAAAGTTACTCCGGTCATGGCAAAACAGATTTATCAGTATCTGGTGAAGAATGATTTCGTTGATGATAAAGATCAGATTACCCAAAAATACCATGAGGCCAAAGGCAGCGGCAATCTGAGCGAATTACCCCTCCCTCTTCAGGCTGTGTCAAACGAGATTTTCAAGTTAATAGAAGGTGTATTCAGCGAGGCTCAACTACCAGCGGTAGAAGATGACCGCAAACTGAAGACGAACAGGCTCAACGACAATTTCAACAAAAAGGAATTCCTTGAGCTTTGGAACCGGATCAACCATAAAGCAGTTTACCGAGTTGATTTTGATTCTAACGAACTCGTTGACAAATCGGTCTC
>CALDNG010000455.1 GCA_937915285.1 uncultured Desulfomonile sp.
TCTTTTCTAATATTTGAACCGCACGGTCTGGCCGAGATATGGCACAGGATCAAGAACTTTTTCAACCTGTGGCCGTTCTCCTATTAGTTTGACCAATATCTAAAAAAGGGCTGAATCATCCTGATCAGACTATTTCACCAAATGTTTACAGAGGCGCCATCAAGTTTGTTACAAGACCGCTTTGAACCACGATACCTGATAGGACACAAAAGAGCGTTTTTAAGCCATTGGTTATAAAAGCTAAAAGGAGGCTTCGATGACAAAAAGATTCCTGATAATTTTCATGTCGCTGATTCTCTCGACCGGCCTTTTGACATGCGTGTCAATGGCCCAGGAGGAGATCAAGGTAGGGGCGGTTCAACCTATTACCGGGCGGTTTGCTTTTGCTGGTGTGAACATCAACGCCGGCCTGGAAGACGCTCTTATGATGGCCAATGAAGACGGTGGCGTCAACGGCAAAAAGATAAAATACATCATGGAAGACGGGCAGTATCAGCTTGACGTTGGAACCGCGGCATTCAAGCGGATAATGGCAAGGGACAATCCCCTGGTCATGTATGGGGAGAGCACTGGCCTCGGCAAGGCCATGGCCCCGGAAATCAAGGATAGGTACAAAATTCTCTACAGTTCCACTTCCTTCTCGAGTGAACTGGCGGACGCTGCGAATTTCCCGTCTATTTTTGTTCCAGGCCCCACGTATGCAGACATGATTGGCATCCTTTTGAAATACATTGCCAAAGAAAAACCGGGGGCCAAGGTTGCATTCTTTTATAGTGACACGGAATTCGGCAAAGACCCTATCGCGTTTGGACGGGAGATGTGCAAGAAGCTCAAACTCGATCTGGTTGCCGAGGAAGTCGCTCAGGTTGGAGCTATTGATGTTACGAGCCAGGTCCTTGACCTTAAGCGAAAGAATCCGGATTTCGTAATATTCCAGGGTTTTGTTGTCGAACCAGTTATCACGGTCATCAAGCAGTGCCGTGACTTTGGAATGAAATGTCAGTTTATGGGCACATTCTGGGGCGCCTCCAAGATGATACTCGAGAATCTTGGTCCGCTGGCTGACGGCTACCTGGCTGTGAACCCCTACATGTACTGGTGGAACGACGATGTGCCAATGATAAAGAAAATCAAGGAATACTCGGCCAAAAAATATCCGAACGTAACTTACCGGGACAATTCCTACATGCAGGGATACATGACGGGGCTCATATTCGTGGAGTGTCTGCGGAGGGCGGACAAAGCAGGTCAGCTCAATTATGACGGCCTTGTCAAGGCCCTACAGTCTCTCAAGGGTTTCGAAACCGGAGGATTATCAGCGCCTTACACTAACGAAAACAACAAATTCCCTGTGGCGAGGGTCTGGAAAGCAAATGTTCAGAAGAAGATTCTTGAACCCGCCTCTGACTGGATAACTCTCGAAAAGGATTAACTTTATTTCATGGGACCAACCCTACCCCATTTGCTTGTCGAAAACGCCGAAAAACTCGGCTCAGAAAAAGCCGCTCTGAGAGAGAAGGAGTTCGGCATCTGGCAGTCATACTCCTGGGCAGACTATCTTCAGAATGTCCAGGAGTTGGCGCTGGGGTTCCTTTCTATGGGTATCAAGCGGGGAGAAAAGATCGCTATTCTGGGCGACAACCGACCGCAATGGTTATTCACGGAACTGGCTGCTCAGTCTATTGGCTGCCCCTCGGTTGGAATATTTCCGGATAGTCATATCGATCAGGTGAAGTTCATTCTAAACCATTCCGACGCTACTTTCCTGGTGGTTGAGGATCAGGAGCAAACAGACAAATTTCTGGAAATAAGGGAAGATTGCCCCAACATAAAAATCGTGATCGTTGATGACATGAAAGGCATGAGACAATATGACGATCCGCTACTGATTTCATTTGAGACCATTCAGAACAGGGGCAAGGAACTATCTTCAAGGCAACCTGGTCTTTTTCATGAATCCATTAACAGGCAGTCTGAAGACACGGTGGCACTGATAGCCTATACATCCGGCACCACCGGCGTTCCCAAGGGAGCGATGTTAACCCATCGCAATATGATTCAGATGGCGGCCAGTTTCGACCAGATCGACCCGGCCTTCCCCACCGACAACCAGGTGTCCTTTCTCCCTTTGCCATGGGTTGGCGAGCAGATGACAGCTGTCTCATGGCACCTTTTGAAAGGCTTCACGGTAAATTTTCCGGAAAAGCCTGAAACAGTGGCAGAGAACATCAGGGAAATTGGACCCAACATCCTGTTTGCCCCTCCGCGATTCTGGGAGAAAATGTGTTCCGAAACCCAGGTTAAAATCCAGGATGCAGTGTGGATCAAGAGATTATTTTACAGGCTATGTATGCCGGTTGGTTACAGGGTCGCAGAAATCAGGCTCACCAAGAGGGAACCCAACCTTTTTCTCCGTCTGCTCGACTACGTTTGTTACCTGCTGGTCTTCAGGTCTTTAAAAAATTACCTTGGCTTGGGAAGCCTCAGGAATGTCTACACAGGTGGCGCTGCACTCGGGCCTGAGATATTCAACATGTTTCAGGCGTTAGGGGTAAACATAAAACAGATCTACGGCCAGACTGAAACATCCGGAATAGCAGTATCTCACCGAAATGGTGACATAAAGCTGTCTACCGTTGGGAAGCCTATACCAGGCATGGAAATCAGTATTTCGGATTCCGGCGAGATCCTCATCAAGGGGCCAACCGTTTTTGATGGTTACTACAGAAATGAGGAAGCCACCTCCAAGGCGCTATCTGATGGGTGGCTTAAAACCGGTGACCAGGGGATGATTGACGAAGAAGGTCATCTGGTTATGATCGACCGAATGAAGGACGTCATGAGGCTCACCGACGGGACCAAGTTCTCTCCGCAACTAATAGAAAATAAGCTCAAATTCAGCATGTACATATCAGAGGCGGTGGTTGTCGGGCAGGACAGGCCTTATGTTGCGGCGATGATAAACATGGACATGGGTAATGTTGGCAAGTGGGCTGAGAACCGAAAGATAACTTACACCACATACACTGACCTTTCCCAGAAAATGGAAGTCTATGACCTCATAGCTTTGGAAATCAGGGCGATCAATCAATCATTGCCAAAGCTCGCGCAGATAAGGAAATTTGTCATGCTGCACAAGGAGCTTGACGCAGATGACGACGAGATGACTAGGACTCGTAAAATACGACGGTCTTTCGTTGAACAACGATATGAACGTCTGGTCTCGGGACTGTATGAAGTGGAAGGCCCCCTTGAGCTTGCTTCCGAGATCAAATATCGCGACGGCAAGGAATTCCGCATGCAAACCACAGTGAATATAAAGGTGGTCCCTGACATAGCGGATCAGCGAGGCTGATAATTCGATGAGCAACGGATCGACCAACATCAACACACCGGATTTTCTGCTTGAGGCCCAAGGACTCTACCTCAAATTCGGCGGGGTCAATGTTCTGACAAATGTGTCTACAGGGGTCAAGGCTAACGAAATATTTGCCATAATAGGGCCCAATGGAGCCGGAAAAACTTGTCTGCTCAACTGCATCAACCGGTTTTACCAACCCTCTCAGGGAAAGATAATTTTTGGCGGAACAGACATCACATCCCTTAAATCCCATCAAATTGCCTCCCTCGGTATAGCGAGAACATTCCAGAACGTTGAATTGTTCAAGGGAATGACAGTCATAGACAACATCAAGCTCGGCAGTCACGTTCATCTGGACACTGGATTGATATCGGCCGGACTCTATTTTGGATCAGCCAGGAATACCGAACTGGGCCTACGGAAGGAAATCGAAGAAACCATTATAGACCTTCTTGAGATTGAGCATATCCGTAAGAAAACCGTAGGGACTCTGCCGTACGGGCTCCAGAAGCGTGTGGAACTTGCCAGGGCATTGGCCATGAAGCCTAAGGTGCTTCTTCTGGATGAGCCGGTGACAGGGATGAACCTGGAAGAAACCGAGGACATGGCGAGATTCATCCTGGATATCCACGATGAATGGGGTGTTACAATCGTTTTGATCGAGCATGACATGGGTGTTGTGATGGACATTTCTGACAGGGTCTGCGTGCTGGATTTCGGCATCAAGATAGCAGAGGGGCTTCCATCAGAAATCAGACACAACGATGAAGTGATAAAAGCCTATCTTGGCGAAAAAGATATAGCATACTCAAGACTTGGGGCCTGACAACTAATGCAGCCAATGCTGGAAGTCAACAACGTTGAAGTGATTTACAACCAGGTGGCTCTCGTGCTTAAAGGGCTTTCCCTGATAGTCAACGAAGGCCAGATTGTGACCGTTCTTGGCAACAATGGGGCCGGAAAAAGCACCACTCTCAAGGCCATATCAGGTTTGCTCAAATCCGAAAACGGAAAAGTAACCGATGGAAGCATAACTTTTCTCGGAGAACGAATTGAACGGATCGATCCGGAAAAGATTGTTCGAAAAGGCATATTTCAGGTCATGGAGGGACGCAAGGCCTTCGAGGACCTCACCGTGGAAGAAAACCTGCTTGTCGGAGCGCACACAATCCGCAGCAGGAGACAAATCAAACATGACATCGAAATGGTCTACAACTACTTCCCCAGGCTTCTCCAAAGAAGGAATTTTCTCTCCGGCTACATAAGCGGTGGTGAACAACAGATGATGGTCATCGGTAGAGGCCTGATGGCGCATCCAAAACTGATGCTGCTCGATGAGCCCTCCATGGGATTAAGTCCAATGCTCGTCGGCGAGATTTTCGAGATAATTCAGCGAATAAACAAGGAAGAAAAAGTCACAATCCTTCTGGTTGAACAGAACGCCAGAATGGCCCTTAGTATCGCAGATCACGGATACGTGATGGAAAACGGAAGAATCGTGCTTGATGATGAAGTGGAGAAGCTCAGGGAAAACGAGGATATAAAGGAATTTTACCTCGGTTTGACTGAGAAGGGAAAACAGAAGAGCTATCGTGATGTCAAACATTACAAGCGCCGAAAGAGATGGCTTACGTAAACCCGCCTTAATTCACAAATTAATGCCCTACATTGTACTCAAGGCTACACCTGATATTTTTTGAATCAGCAATTTGACAGCGCTAAGACGGTTGCACCTTACGTTTAATACTAATATTGGCTTGTTGAAGAGCTTTAATTGGTGGCGCCCAAAGACCCTTCTATCTGACGTGCCAGAGGCCAATTTCTTACTTTTTTGACTCCACGGATATTCTACTGTAATCTGAGACAGAACTAATAGGCTATGTCTTTTAGGATCACAAACCACAACAAATAGTCACAGGAGGATCATTCCCACATGTTTAGAGCGAGATTTTCTTCATTCCTGGTCTGGATTCTGGTGTTATCTTTCGCCGGCCTGGCTTTTGCATCCGGAGAGGCTCCGTCAGATCCTAAGAAGCAAACAAGTCTGGGCAAATACGCTACGTCAATCGAGGCTTATAACCAGTGGAAAGCCGCTCCTGACAAGATTTTCATCATCGACTGCAGGACACCTCAGGAGTATGTATACGTTGGACATGCCCCCATGGCAGTCAACATACCGTCACTTGTATGGACTGGGAAGTTTGACGCAGAAAAAAAGGATGTGGTCCTCGAAAAGAATCCTGAGTTCGTGTCCAAAGTCAAGAATCTGTACAAACCCGGTGACCAGATCATGATGATGTGCCGTTCGGGACAGAGAAGCGCGGCTTGCGCAGAGGAGTTGATCAAAGCGGGCTTTACCAATGTTTTTAACATCACTGACGGCTTTGAGGGAGACAAGCTCAACGATAAGTCATCACCTAATCACGGTAAGAGAGTGGTCAACGGATGGAAAAATTCCGGAGCGCCATGGACATATGATCTTGATTTGAAACTTATGCCTACGCTAATCCAGAAATAGTCATCAGCGTCAGGGCGTGACATGTTTTCCGTCACGCCCTGAATACCTTCACCTACCTCGTATATTTTTCACATCCGACATATTTATTTGGATATTTTCCTGTTTGATAATAATATCCCGGCGTCCGACAGATCTTGATCCAGGCCGGCGAGACCGGCTGAATTGTTATTGCGCAAAATGGTCAAGTCTGCAATAAACCCTGGCCCAACATGTCCGCCAGAAAAGAAGAAAGGATGCGTCATGAGACCATGTCTAAAGGTGTCGTTCGTTGCGTTGGTTTGCGCGTTTCTTACCACAGGGTTTGGTAACGCCCATGCCTGCATGTGGTTTACTTTGGGCGCCACAGACGGATCGTGGATAGTCGCCAGGACCATGGAGTTTGGTGTGCCGTTTAAGTGGCAACTTGTTGTTACCCCGCGTGGAATGCAGTTCTCAAGCCCTGCCCCCAATGACAAACCAGGTCTTGCATGGAAAACTAAACACGGCTTTGTCGGATTTTACTCGACCGGGCCTGAAGGCGCTATCTCGGAAGGAATGAATGAGAAGGGCCTGACATTCGGAGCGCTATGGTTTGAGCCTGACACCAAATACCAGGAGGTTCCTCCGGGTGAAGAGTGTAGAGCTTTGACCCTCACCTATCTGGGAGCCTGGATACTCGGAAACTTTGAAACCACTGACGAGGTCAAAAGAGAACTTCAAAAAATACTGGTATTTGGTGAAGTGATCAAAGAAATGGACATGGTTCCACCGCTTCACTTTGCCGTAACTGACTCCTCAGGAAAGACAATAGTCATAGAATACGAGAACGGTAAAGCCAACTTTTATGACGCTCCTCTTGGCATAATGACAAACGCTCCGAATTACCAATGGCACATGACAAACCTTAGGCAATACATTGGAATGTCAACATCTCCCAACAAGGGCGGCATACTTTCCAACCTGAATCTGTCCCCAACAGGACATGGTCTTGGAATGATCGGACTACCCGGCGACATAACCCCTCCAAGCAGATTCATCAAACTCGCTGTTTACATTGACAGCGTCATCAAGCAGCCAAACCCTGAAAAAAACCTCAACCTTGCCCAGCACATAGTCAACGCTTTTGACATACCATTGGGCCTGGTCGTGGACAAAGCCTCCGACGGAAAAGTCATCAGCATGGAAAGGACGGATTTCGCTACGTTCAAGGATTTGACCAATAAGGTCATGTACCAGCGTCTTTATGACAACACCGAAATTACCAGGGTCGATTTAAAGAAGATTGATTTTTCAGGGGACAAATTCAAGTACATTTCACTCAACAGAGGAGAGCAAAAATTCGTGGACATCACAGACCAGGCCAGGTGATCGTTCCTATTGCCCGCTGTTTTTCAATGAGGGGCCTGAAACCTGGTGACCGATAAATTTATCAGCTTGTTTTACGGTCAGCTGGGCAGGCTCGTCATTCACCCCTGAGGCGCCTGGGCGTTTTACCTCTTTCTCCTGACGTAAATTGTTTTAAGTACCCTGCAGACGACTTCCCCCTTTTCATCAGTTATGTCTATGGAGAGTTCTGGAAGGTATTTCTTGCCGTCGCCTGTGTTGTCCTTAATTCTTGTAATCAGGTCGTCCCCGATTGTAAACCTGGCTGTCACAAGCCCCATCCCAGGCTTCACAAAATCGATGGACGCAGACTTGTCCCATACAACATAATCCTTACCCAATATCTGTATGAGCATCAGCATGTAGAACGGATCAACCATGGCGTACAGGCTTCCGCCGAAATGCGAGTTTACATAGTTGCGATTGTAGAATCTCTTTTTCATCTCAACCACAACTTCCCGAAAATCGGGGGAAACCTTCTTTACCACAATCCCGGTGGCCCAGTAAGGTGGATAAACATTTAGAAGCATCTT
>CALDNG010000456.1 GCA_937915285.1 uncultured Desulfomonile sp.
TTCCGATCTTCTTTGAAATATCCCGAGTATCGCTCTTATAATTGTTGTCTTTCCTGTGCCGGGTCCGCCAGTTATTACCATGACCTTGTTGTCAATCGCTGACTCAACCGCCTCCAGCTGTTTGGATGCAAGCTCCAGTCCCATTTGTTCCTGTATCCATTTGAGGGCTTTTACTGAGTCAACCTTTCTCCTGGCGTATGGCGTAGCCACAAGGTCTTTTAAGAGCGCTGCGACTCCTTTTTCGCTAACATTAAACCGGAAAAGATATACTGCCTCGGAATCCCCGTCATTTTCATCTGAAATGCCATCGCTAATATTTTCAATTACTATCCGTCTTGTAGCGACAAGGTTCTCGAGCGCCTCAATAATTACTCCGTGATCTACGCCCAGCATCTCAACCGATTTCTTTATAAGCTCATTCTGGGGAAAATAGACGTGCCCGTCATCTGAAATCTCATTTAGGACGTAGATGATTCCAGCCTCAGCCCTCACGAGAGAATTCTTTTCAAAACCCAGGCTCTCGGCTATCCTGTCCGCCGTCACGAAGCCGATTCCAAAGATATCCATTGCGAGTCTGTATGGATTCTCCTTCACGACCTCGATCGAATTGTCCGCATAATGCTTGAATATTTTTGTGGCGTAGGTGGCGCTGACCCCATGACCCTGCAGGAAAACCATCACCTCCCTGATCGCCTTCTGGTCAGCCCATGCTTTGCGGATCATGTTTACACGTTTATCACCAATTCCTTCCACCTCGGCCAGACGATCAATTGATTCCTCGATGATTTCCAGCGTATCTTTCCCAAAAAGCTTGACTATCCTCTTGGCCATTACAGGACCAATCCCCTTGATCAGACCTGATCCGAGATACTTCTCTATTCCGGTTACCGTGGCTGGAACCAGGGTAGTATAATGATTAATCGCAAACTGCTCCCCATACTGAGGATGATTACGCCATTCACCCGTGGCTCTTATAACCTGGCCTGGGGTAGAGGCCACAAAATTCCCGACCGCTGTAACAAGCTCCCGATAACCGCTAACCTTCAGCCTCAGGATACTGAAACCATTCTCCTCATTATGAAAAGTAATCCTCTCAATTTGTCCCTGGATTGTGGATGACATGATCAGGAGTTACCAGAAAGGAAATCCTCTCAGTAAAATATTTATTTTAAGGGGTTTTAACCTTAAATTTTAAGAGTTCAGACGCCATGGTCCTAATTATTCACAATCCGTTTGGCCACCTGCTATTTTTTCCCTTATGGCTTCTACTAGGTCCTTGACATATTCCAGGTCTTCTTCCGTAGGATCCTCCTGAACATACCTCCATCTACGCTGCTCAAAAAAGAGGCAGGCTCTTAATTCAGACAGGCCTTCCGGTAAGCGTCTGAAAGCGTGGTAACCTTCAGCGCTTTTATCGGCAAGTTCGGCACAACCATCGAACGAGCCACTATATTCATATCCATTGAAGGTCAGGGCAAATTCCTGCACTTCCGTTGTGTAAGTGTCAAATGGCTTGGGAATATGCTCTTGCCGGAGATCCCGATTGGATATTTGAGTAAAGTTCACTTCTTGGTGCCTCCATTAGAATTTGGTCTGACGCCGCTGTAAGCAGATAACTTTGTTGATTCTAGTTACAAGTTCACCGAAATCGCCAGCAAATCGTCCAAAATAGTCATGAAGGCGTGCAGTTAGTTGCGACTGTTGCGGTAATGGTCCCATGTTTCGCCATGCAATCTCAGGACCAGAAGATGGATCAGGAATGTAGTAGGCGCTATTGATCAACCAGTATTTGAGTTCATCAAAATCTGGTAACTCCAATACTCGATCTGATGGAGCATCAGTCCATCTCAGACCGATTCTGACATTTTCACCTTTCATGTCCGCAAAAAACTGAATAGGATAAATTCTTCCGTCGGGGCCTTTTTCACTAGTTACAAAGCCGCCACTCTTCAGTTGGCCCAAGAATGTAGTGATTTCGGGACCAGACTTAAAACGTGTCTGAAAACGAGGATCTCTAGGAACTCCGAAAATCCTGGCATGATTTTGGTAAACAAACAAGGCCAGAGGTTTCAGATGAGGCAATGACAATAGGCGAACTATTTCCTCTTCAGTTTTCTTTCCTGAAACCTCATCTATTATTTCGGGCAATACTGCCAGATAGTTGGTGACAGTGTTCCTCACATGGTCGTTTCTTATTTCTGTTAGCGCTGACATAAGCCACTGCTGGACATTATCTTTCAAAGAAAGTTTCATAAAATGATCAGAAGACTCGG
>CALDNG010000457.1 GCA_937915285.1 uncultured Desulfomonile sp.
ACAATGAGGTTCAAGCGCTATTCCAAGGCCGAAAAAAAATGGAAATCCGACGAGGCCTCGGTTGTAAAATACAGGGTGAATTAGACTCAAAACCTGGGATATAGTCCAAAAAGCGGCCCTGTTCCCTTACAATAGTGATCCATTGAGGTGAGTTGGGGCATGGCGCTTTTCGAACATCTCATGTGGATTTTTTCGGAATTGGTCACAATGAGTCAGAGAATTTGCTCTGCGCTTCCCTGATTCTGATTTCAAGGTTGGGGTCGCCCGACTCGATGATCAGCAGAGTCTGCCCTGCGGGGCTGTAATTCTGAGCACTGGATTTCTTGAGCCACTCTATCCCCTTGGAAATGTCCTTTTCCACTCCTTCACCGAGGCTATACATGGTTCCGAGCGCATATTGGGCGGCGGCGAGCCCTGAATCAGCCGCGGACTTATACCATTTGGCTGCTACAGCCAAGTTCTTCTCGACCGACTTGCCGAACTGATACATGACACCCAAGGCAAACTGTGCGTCAGCGTTTCCTTTTTCAGCAGCCTTTTGGAACCATTCAGCGGCTACCTTGCCACTCTGGGATATCCCCTGACCGTAGTAACTCATGCGCCCGAGGGCGTACTCGGCTAGGTTGTATCCGCTGGCCGCCGCTTTCTGAAACCATTCAACAGCCTTGTTTTCGTCTTTCTGGACTCCACGGCCGTAGAGATATATCACTCCAACATCATATTGGGCCGTAGGGTCACCTTTTTCCGCAAGTCCTATCAATACCGCAACAGGCGCTGCCGCGCTTGAGTCTGCCGAACTATCGGCGAAAGCCAAACACACGGAACCAATGATCATGATAATCGACAAAAACACGAATCCTGCTCTTTGCATTAAGACTCCTTTCAACGGTTGTTAATTTTATTCAAACCTAACCAATACATATAATTACGACTCACTATTCCCACTGTTTTCCCACGGCAATCAAATATGATGAGTTAAGCTCCCGTTCATACTCCCTCCATGCAGGCATGAAACCGTCCATCAGGGATTTAAAACGCGCATTGTGTTTGCGTTCAAGGAGATGGGTCAGTTCATGCACAACGATGAATTCCAGGCATGCCGGGCTTTTTTTGGCCAATTCCAGATTGAAGCATATCCTTGCGGAATGAACAACACATGAACCCCACCTTGTTTTCATTCTTTTTATGCTCCACGAGGCCAACTCGACTCCAATGATGCCTTGCCATTTCTGCAACAGGCCAGGTATCTGATCCTGAAGTTGTGAACGATACCAGTTATATAAGACTTTTTCTCGCTGAACCCTGTCGCTACCGATCCTGACATACAGATTTATATTGCCGTCACTGGCCAATTCGGCTTTTGGACGACCGTTTTGGAAAACAACATTCAAAGGATAATGGCGACCCTGATACGGATGGGTCTCGCCACTGACGAATTCCACGGGAGTACTGCAATCCATCAACTCCAATATTAGCTGGCGCTTTCTTATCCAGGCGAGTTTCGATGTCACAAAACGTCTTATAATGTTGTCACTGACTCTCAGGGGGGCTGTGATTCTGACAGCGCCTTTGGGTGGAAGCACTCGCAAATGCAGGTTCTTTATGTCCTTTTTCACTATATCTACTACTATGTTATCTACCACTATGTGTTGGCTGTTCACTGCGTTCCGCTCTAGAAATGCTATTTTCAACCGAATTATTACGACGCAGAAATCCAAAAGTCAAAAGAAGCTCTTGGGGACACGCTTGACGTTTTTAAACTCATCGTGATTCATAGGCCATTCCTGAACTGTAATCCCCGGACCACGACCATCTGTCCTCCCCGATTGGCTGTATTTAGATTCCGTATGATTAAAAATGGGCAAATCCCGATAATTCAAGTGGGTGGGTTCGGACAGCGTCTCCCTAAATTGAGACGCTTAGTCCGCGCAAGGAGCTAGAATCCCCTCGGTCAAGGATTCCGGCGCCACTTTTAGGTGCAGGATCGGCGCCAAGCGGCCGGGTAAAATGTTAGGATTGATGAAAACTGCTTCTATAAAAGATATGAGGCGTTATCCGCAATCTTGCGCCTCGGGCGGTTTCCTATCACAACTGCAGTGAGTGGTTGGAAATAAACCACTATTGTGGTTGTTTTTCAACTACATCAGGGTCAAATGGGGCTATTTCCACCCAGATTGATAGCAATCATGGGGCCGATTCATTATCTTAAACGGCGCCAGGCAACTCAGATTTCGCGGCTGCGCGGTTCTGGATGTGGAAGGGACGATCGGAGGGTCGATGGAGTCCCTGGACTAGCGCCATTTCTCGGCTACCATCACCACGGTTATGTGGTCTCCGGTGTGCAGTTGCTTGGCCCTTGTCAGTAATGAATTGCATGCTGCTTGTGGACTTTCGGACTGTTTAACGATTTCCAGTATCTCCTCATCCTGGACGACGTCGGTCAATCCGTCGGAGCACAGTAACAGGCGGGATTCACCGTTCCATTTTCCATGAGCGCAATAGGGTTGGACATCGCCTTCTATCCCTAGCGCCATCCACAGTCCCCTTCGGGCTTCATGCGTGCGGGCTTGTTCTTTGGTAATCATCCCGGCCTTGACCCAATCCGCCACAAATGTATGGTCCTCGGAGAGTTGTTCTATCGAGTCATCCTTTATGAGGTAGGCCCTACTGTCCCCGACGTTGGAGATGAAGAACTGATTGTCTCGAAGTAGGGCAACCACTACGGTGCTGCCCATATCGCTCCTCCATTCCGGATCAGCCTGGGCGGCATTCGCCACAACCACGTTTGCGTTCAGTATGGCTTCTTCGAGGATTTTAGGAGCGCTTTGATCGGTTATGTTGATTTTACCAATATAATCGGAAATTTCCTCTATAACTATCATGCTCGCGCATTTGCCCGCATTATGACCACCAAGACCATCGGCAACCATGAAAAGGCCAGCGTCCGCATTCACATAAAAACTGTCTTCGTTTTCTTTTGCTGATCCACCCTGATCAGTCACAAAGCCGATTTGCACCTCTTTCTCCTCACTCCCGGAATGGTATACCACTAGTTTTCAAAATCGCTCACATGAACCTTGCTTCCTAGAGACTCTGCGCTTTCGACAAAGGAATCCACGAGTTTGTTCAGCTCTACCTGGCCAGAGCCGTCATAGGTTAGAATTATATTCATTATCTTATGAGATTTGCGATCAATAACTCGACTGAGCAAGCCTGTGTTGGACGCTACCCTGCCTAGACTACCCAATACTTGCTCGAAATCCTGGAACCTTTCCTCAGGATTCTTTTGAGTGCATCTCTGAATGATACCATCCAGGTCTGCCGGAACATCGGGTCTCAGATTCCTTGAATCAGGAACCGGGGTGGTCCTGTGAGCTAGAAAAACCTCACCGACTTTCTTTTGGGGGAACGGTCTCTGTCCGGTCAGCATTTCATAGGCCATTATTCCAAATGAGTAAACATCGGTGCGTCGATCAATTTCTTCTCATTCTATCTGTTCAGGAGCCATGTAATAGGGAGTTCCCCCAAAACCGGTTTCGTCGACTGATCCGATGGGCAGAGCCAAACCAAAGTCTACTATCCTGGCCTTGTCACCCTGTTGAATAAAAATGTTTGCAGGCTTTATGTCCTGATGCACGACACCTTTGTTGTGAGCGTAATCGAGACCGCTGGCGACCTGCATGAGTATGTCCATCACGCGAGACACTTCTATTTTGGGGGTTTTGTCAACCAGGTAATCCAGAGGAACCCCTTCCAGGTACTCCATGACTATGAATGCGGTTTTGTAGATATGCTCTACATCGTAGACTCGAACAATATTGTCATGATTGAGTTGGGCTATTATACCGGCCTCACTTCTGAAGCGTTCCATGAAATCGGGGTCCATCGCCATGTTATGTTTTAGCATCTTGATGGCGACTGGCATGTTCAGGGCAGAATGGAGGCCACGATAAACGATGCTCCACCCTCCTTGACCCAGCACCTCACGAATTACATATTTCCCTATAATCCGATCTGTGGTGAATTTGGACTGGGCAAACCTTGATGAAACTATGTCTGTGAGAAAATCGCGTATTGGCGGATACGCCAGACACAACTGTTCAAATTCATGCCTGCTGATTCTCCACAACAGAACGTCCGTCTCAGCCTGAACGTTGGCGTTTCTTTTCTCACCCGTCAAAATGGCCATCTCACCGACAAGATCTCCTGACTTAAGGCGAGAAACAGGAAACGATTCCCCATCCCTTTCAAAACTTACCAGGCAAGAGCCGTTTTGTATCAGGTAGAAATTCCTGGCCGGCTGGCCCTGACGGATGAATATTTCACCTGCAGGAACTTCTTTGGCTGCCATGGACGAAAGGAGTATTTTCCGGGCCTCTTCAGGACATGATTCAAAAAGATCGGTCCCCAGAAGAAATTCGATCTCTTCTTTAGACATCTTACGTTTTACCAGGCGCTGCCTTCGGCTGTTCATGGACACCTCTACGTGTGTTTCGAATTGTCGCGTATTACTGCGAAAACACTGTCAAGAATGTTCGGCGGCCGCGTCAGTGATACTTTTGGATCAGCGCGGCTATCGCGAGCAGCCCTTATTTGGTCCCGATGCGATGGGGGTAAAAATAATGTGAAGATTCATCAGGATTCTACTGCAAAATGCATTAAAGTCAATCGGGCGTCTGTGCATTTGTGACTCGTCATTTTCGGTCAGACATTTGTTACAGGTAAGTTTGTCCATCATTATTTTTAGTGGAGATACTAATTTTAGCCTGAAAGAAAAACAATTAAATCGATCCTTATGGGTGACGGTAAAGAATTTTCTTGAAACAAAAACCTGTTGGAAATACTATAAATCTCAAGGAAACGCTGACACTGAATAACCTTGCTTCCCATAACAAAGGGGGTTGATGATGTCCAAGCATCTGTTTAAACCATTCGTAATGTTTTCCATCCTGGTGGCAGGCTTTGTGTTAATTAACCCGTCCGCTCCGTTGTGCGCGTCGGAGGAGTCTGCAGGCTCGGGATACATGCTTTTAGAC
>CALDNG010000458.1 GCA_937915285.1 uncultured Desulfomonile sp.
CTGATTGATCAAGGGGATACCGTTAGGCTCACTGGACATGAAGTGAAATTACACGTCAACGAGGAGGAGCTGATCGACCATTTCTACCGCCTGATACGGGATGGAGGCGTTATGCCTCCGGTAGTCAAGGAAATGCTTGAGGTCACAGGGTGCGAACTCAAACAGGCCAGAAATCTGCTAGGCCTGCTCGAAAAAAACAAGAAAATTGCCAAAATCAATCAGGACATATACTTTGAGACAAACCTGCTCAACGAAATAAAGGGAAAACTCATAGAGAGGCTGAGAGCTACAGGTGGGATAACTCCGTCCAAATTTCAGGAGCTTACCGGATCATCACGTAAATACAATATTCCGCTCCTCGAATATTTTGATAAGGAACGGGTAACCCTGAGGGTTGGGGATCAGCGAGTGCTTAGAGGAGCGGGTAGCTCGGCAGGCGCCGGGAATTCTGAGTAAAAATCGGCTAATTTTCTGATACGCCCGAGGCACTCAGAGCGATGAGCTTCAAATTTCTTAGCGTTTTCAGGTATTTTATCCTGAATGTAGCGCATAAGAGCCCACGACTGATGATCCATGCAAAGAAATGAATCATCAAGAAGATTGAGTAATTTCTTGTCAATTAAAGACATCTTAGGAGAATCCACAATTTTTATCTTTGCCCTTATGATTCTTATTCTGCGCTGCACGTTTCTGCTTATCTCCAGTGCGGTATCCTTTGGAATAACGTCTGAAACATACCCGTCCGCCGTTGTTCCAAGTAGCAGGAATGAATCGTTCAGATAAGCGGTGGCTGTTTCACCAAAGGCGTTGATGAGCGCTCCCTGATCGGCGGCATAACTCAACGATGTCACGTTGATCAGGACAAGAACCAGTAGAGTTTGTAGACGCTTCATATTTTTTCTTGTAGTCCCGGGTTTTTTCCAGGCTGTAGATGCCCTGTGTTGGTAAGTTTTCTTATCATGGACAATTAAAGGAGACAACAGATTTCATGAAAATTCTTTTGCATGCCTGCTGCGCCCCATGTCTTGTTATTCCCTATGACGATCTCTCTTCTCAGGGGCATGATGTGACGGCAATATTTTTCAATCCGAATATTCATCCTTACACCGAGCGTCTTAGACGGCTGGACGCATTCACAACATATACGTCGCAAAACGATATCAAGGTTATCGAGGATGACTCAGGCAAGGACATGGAGGACTGGTTCAGGGAAGTGGCTTTTCGTGAATCACAAAAATGCTGGATATGCTTCAATTTCAGGATGAATGTAATAGGGCGGGTGGCGGAAACCAAAGGGTTTGACGCATTCTCCACCACCTTGCTTTTCAGCCGTTTCCAGAAGCATGATTTGCTGAAATCTACCTGTGACGCTGTTTCAACCAGGTATGAAATCCCGTTCATTTATAGTGACTGGCGCTCAGGCTGGAATGAAGGTGTCAAAAGGTATCGGAAACTGGGGCTTTATCGCCAGAAATACTGTGGATGCGTTTATAGTGAGAAAGAACGGGCGCTCAAAATAATGTAGAGGGTCTGAAACAGAATCACTTAAATTTCCTGAAATGCCAAATAACCGTGTTGCCGTCTAACATTGATATGTTGTATAGTTAATCCGTTACACTCCTCGGTTGTGGGATGATCAATGGATTCAACTGTGCGGTCAATTTGCCGGAATGCGGCCCTGTTGCTTCTGGTCGTGCTTTATGTTGCGATTGGAACATGTCTGGACAGTCGTGCTGACCAGACTCGTGGGGGCGTAAATTCTCCCGGGAAAAGCTGGCTCATGATTAGTCTGAACCCTGATGGTCATTCCAGAGGCGGTAAAAACGTTCAGTCAGTTATTGAGAATATTACCGGCGAAAAAAAATGTGTCTCGTTGCATTTCAGGGATGTTACGCTCGAACTGCTTGAAGAACTCGCCCCGGCTTTCATAGTGCTAAGTCCCCAGGGAACCCCGTGGTGCCGATATACCGGCAAGACAGGAGTCGCCCTGCAGAATTTCCTGTGGATGATTCCGACCATAGCTGAAGATCTGAACATACCGATACTCGGTATATGTGGCGGGCACCAGGCTCTAGCCCTGGCTTTCGGTGGAAGGGTTGGGCCAATAAGGGCCGGATCATTGGACTGCATGCCGTACAACAAGGAACGTCAGGGTGGGGTAATAAAACTCACGCAAGAGAATCCGGACCCTATATTTGTTGGGCTTGAGGGCAAGGTAAACATGGTAGAGAGCCATTATGACGAAGTCAAAACCCTGCCGCCAGGGTTCATTCTTCTGGCATCCGACAAGTTGAGTCCTTACCAGATAATCCGGCACCCTAACAGGCCGGTCTATGGAATTCAGGGTCATCCGGAGCACTTTCTGTCGAGTAGACCGGACGGGGGTATCCTGATTAGGAATTTCCTGAAAATAGCTGAGACACACAATGAAACTGCAAGACAGACTTTCAAAGGTGGACAGGAGAGTTTGGCCTATCTGCGATAAACACTCTATGTTCATTCCAATGGTTCGGTTTAAAGGTTTTGCAGGCGTTTGATAACAGGGAACAGTCAAACTGCGCTTTATTGGAGGCGTTGTTTGTTTTTTGGATAATTGGACACCCTTCAACCCTTAGTGGAGGTAATAAATGGGCGATGAGAACCGAAAGATACTAGTAGTCGGGGGAGGAATAAGCGGAATCACCGCGGCGATTGAAGCTGCCGAAGCAGGAGCAGAGGTCACGCTGATCGAACGCAACCCCTATTTGGGCGGACGTGTAACCCAACTTAATCAGTACTTCCCCAAACTTTGTCCACCAACCTGCGGTCTGGAGATCAATTTCAGGCGCATAAAACAGAACCCAAGGATAACATATTATACCCTGGCGGAAATTGAGTCCCTGACTGGGGGCCCCGGAAATTATGAGGCAGTTGTCAGGCTGAATCCAAGATATGTGAATGACAATTGCACAGGCTGTGGAAAATGTTCCGAAGTCTGCGACTCCACCATTCCGAATCCGTTGAATTATGGCATGGACTCGGTTCCTGCGGCGTACCTTCCACATGCCATGTCATTTCCCTTCAAATATGTTTTAGATCCCTCAATAATCGGAACAGACGCGGCCCAAAAATGCGCTGAGGCTTGCAAATATAACGCCATAGATCTTGAGATGCAGCCGGCCACCCTGAAATTCAATGTCGGCTCGGTAGTCTGGGCAACCGGTTGGGATCCCTATGAAGCTGAGAAAGTTGACTATCTTGGCTTTGGTAAATATCCAGACGTTCTTACCAGTGTGATGTTCGAGCGTCTGTCCGCCCACAACGGCCCCACCAAAGGAAAAATCAACAGGCCATCCGATGGAAAACCTGTTCAAAGCATAGCCCTGGTTCAATGCGCCGGATCAAGAGACGAAAACCATCTTGCTTATTGCTCCGGCATCTGCTGTCTGGCCTCACTCAAGCATGCCACATACCTGAGAGAACAGAACCCTGACAGCAAAGTGTACATTTACTACATTGATATCCGGGCCATGGGCAAGTACGAAGACTTTTATACAAAGGTTCAGGCTGACGAGAATGTGGTTTTGACCAAAAGTAAAATAGCCAGGGTGTCTCTTGACAAGGAATCCGGTCAGATGCTGGTAGAAGGTGAAGATATTGGTCGTGGCGAAAAAGTCAAACAGTTGGTTGACCTTGTAGTTCTTGCTGTAGGCATGAAACCCGGAACGGCTACATGTAAGCCATCACTGGACATGGAATACGACGATTTCGGTTTTGTGACCGGTTCGGGGCCCTCAGGGCTTATCCCTGCGGGATGCGTTAAGGCGCCGATGGAAGTGGCGGCGTCACTTCAGGATTCTACAGCGGCTGCTCTGAAGGCGATCTCGACGGCCATGGGGAGGTAGTGTTAATGGATCAAAAAATTGGAGTCTATATATGTTCGGGGTGCGGAATCGGAGAAGCCATAGATTGCGAGGCCCTCGGTTCCGTAGCTAAGGAATTCAAAGTAGCCAAGATAGAACAAGGCGAAGCTTTGTGTAGCGCATCAGGCCTGGAGACAATAAACTCGGACATCAGTTCTGGCGCTGTAAACTGTGTTGTCATTGCAGCATGCTCAGGACGCGTGAAAACGGAGGAATTCTGTTTTGACCCGATGACGACTATCTCCGAGCGTCTCAACATCCGGGAACATGTGGCATGGTGCCAGCCAGCCGGTGAAGAAGATACTCAGATGATGGCGGATGATTATATGAGAATGGCCATCACCAGGGTCAAGAAAACAACCCTTCCCAAACCATACCTGGAAGAAATCGACAAGAACATTCTTGTTGTGGGTGGCGGTGTCTCCGGTTTGCAGGCTGCCCTTGAAGCTGCGAAGGCAGATTACAAGGTTATTCTGGTGGAAAAAGAAGCAGCCCTGGGTGGACAGATGCTGAATTGGTATAAAAACACCCCGACCCAGGCCCCGTATCACGAACTGTCCGAAATAAATGTTCAGTCTACAGTAGACATGGTGACATCAAACCCGAACATAACGGTCAAGACCGGCACTAAAATCGAGAAGATCGCCGGCGCTCCAGGAATGTTCGATGTAACTTTCAGCAATGGTGGTGGAACCAGCCGAGTGGGCTCGATTGTACTTGCGGCAGGCTGGAAGCCTTATGACGCCTCCAAACTGGAAAGTCTCGGATTCGGCCAGTT
>CALDNG010000459.1 GCA_937915285.1 uncultured Desulfomonile sp.
CTTGGTCCCGGTGTTCCGGTGGTGCATAAGAATCCCGTTGATGGAGCTGCCGGGGCTTTTTTGACAGATCCTTTTTACAGGATTGGCGAGGTCATTCTACAGGATGCCGAAGTTGATTCCATGATCACGATCTTTTGCGAACACAAGTCATGGATTTACCCTACAGAGGAAATAGCAAAGCTTTCAAAAACATACGGAAAGACTATAGTGGCCTGTTATATAGGCTCAGCTCGAACAATAAGCAAAGACCAGTCAATTTTGCATGCTCAGGGGGTTCCGGTATACCTTACCCCTGAAGACGCGGCCACAGGTCTGGCGACCCTTATGAGGAGGCGCCTTCAGCAACATCCAGGCTAGGTAAGCTATTCCCTGAAACCGGCCAGGGCTATAAGCCTTCCCGGACTGGCGCCATCTCTCCTGTACGAGTAAAACAACCGTTCGTTACAATGGGTGCATAGGTCAAGATCCCTGATTCTGTCGGCTCTGACCCCAGCCAGGGTCAATTCGCTCCTGTTGGCCTGACGCAAGTCTATGCGTGTTGAAATCCGCTCTTTTCCGCTGGCAGGATCAACAAGCTTCAACTCTCTTATGCATCGTTCTGCCGAAGGTATTTCCTTTCTGAAAGGCTCTAAGACTTTTTCATCGACTTCATAACAGCATGTTCCGACAGATGGACCCAATGCGGCAATAAGATCCTCGGGTTGGCTTCCGTAGAGACTTTTCATTTTCCGAATTACATCGCGGGTGATCCTCTGCACGGTCCCGCGCCAGCCTGCGTGTACGGCCGCTGAAACCTTCCTGACCGGGTCCAGTATCAGGATGGCCTGACAGTCAGCTGTTTTGACCGAAGGGTAATAACCCGCCTTTGATGAGAGAACTGCGTCACCACAAATTTCTCCCTTCTCCCTGTCTTCTAACGTCAGGATTTGGGAACCATGAACCTGGTTGATGAAAATTATTCTTGACCTGTCAATTTCCAGGGAATCAGACAGGATCATGTAATCGTAATCTTCCGGGAATTTATCCTGAGTGGAATTTGAAGTGTATAAAGTCAAATCCCTTTGGGAACAATCCATTCTCACGGAAAAAATCATCATGGCGTCGGGATGATCTTCCAGAATCACTTCAAAAAAGTTTTTCCGCTCCTGAAAACCGTCGGGTTCCGGAATGATCCTGCTGTTGCTTAACCTCTTTTGGCCGTTTTGGAGACTTTTGTCTGACATGATCGCACACCGGGTTTTTTGGGGAGGCTTGGATCAGATTGATCCCTTTTCTTTTTCACCAGGAAAAATTCCATCCATTCGTCTACATCTATCTTCTGGGACAGATTAGTTTTTTCCGTGAGACTCAGTTTTTCCTCAGCATTCTTCAGTTCAAGCCTAAAATCGTAAGAACTGATTATTTTAGCTCCTTTAGCGGACACAAAAGCAGTCAAATCCCTGTCGGACGACACAACTACTATATCTCTGGGACTTGTGGACCTGCGAACTATGTCTTTTATTCTCTGGTCGGCATCCGATCCGGATTTCGCATAAGAGACGTGTACGCTCCTGATCCTCACGCCCTCTGGGAAATCCTGATCCTGGGCGCCGTCAAAAACAACCCTGACCTTTTGGCGAGTCGCCTTGACAAAAGTGGCCAACTCGCAAATAAGCCTTTTACGGGCTCTATGAAGATCGGGGTTGATACTCCCGAAACTACCAATAACGTTGTTTCCATCTACTAAATAAGGCATTCGAATCTTTTGATTCCTGATTTACAGAGTCATTCCCCAGGCCATGAATAACAGCCTTTTCAAGGGATCATTTTTTGGAGCAAACAATTCTACTTTCGAAATTATTGCGAAGGTAATCAATTTTATGCTTCCACTGTTTTGTTGCTCGAGGTACAATACCACGTTTACACTTTATCGGTAAACAACGCCAACGTTGCATGACTTGCGTCCGATTAGGTTGTGATTACTGACTATATTTTCCTGAGAGGAAGTTATTGTGGCTCAGAGTCTGGCTAGGATAAGAAACATAGGTATTATGGCGCATATCGACGCCGGTAAGACAACTTTGACAGAGCGAATACTGTTTTACACAAAAAAAATTCACAAGATTGGCGAAGTAGATGACGGCGCAGCCACAATGGACTACATGCCCCAGGAACAGGAACGCGGGATCACAATCACTTCTGCCGCAACGGTTTTCAACTGGAACAACTACGAAGTCCATCTGATAGATACCCCAGGACATGTCGATTTTACAATTGAGGTTGAACGTTCACTTCGAGTACTCGACGGTGTTGTTGCAGTTCTTTGCGCTGTCGGGGGAGTGGAGCCGCAGACTGAAACAGTGTGGCATCAGGCTGAAAGGTACAAGGTTCCACGTATCGCGTTTGTGAACAAGCTGGATCGTATAGGCGCGGATTTTTACCGTGCTGTCGAAATGATGCGCGAACGTCTTGGGGCTCATCCCGTGCCCGTTCAAATACCGATTATGCTGGCAGATGAGTGCAAGGGTGTCATAGACCTGATTCGCATGAAAGCCATCGTGTGGAATGCTGCCAATCAGGGAGAGTCTTACGAACTGGAAGATATTCCCGGTCAATTGATAGAAGAAGCGGTCAAAGCCAGGAAAAACATGCTTGAAAATGCTGCAGAGCAGGATGAGGAGCTACTGGAGCAATACCTGGAAAATGATGACCTTGATGAGAAACAGATCATTGAAGGTCTCAGAAAAGGCACTATTTCCAATAAAATAGTTCCGACATTGTGTGGAACAGCGCTGAAAAACATGGGCGTTCAACCGGTAATAGACGCAATAATCAATTTCCTGCCGTCACCGCTGGACATACCGCCGGTAATAGGGGTGAACCCCGAAACGGGGCAAGAGGAAACAAGGCTACCCAAAGTCAAGGAACCATTGTGCGCCCTGGCCTTTAAAGTTGTCATGGATCAGGGTCGAAAAGCGGTTTATCTAAGGATATATTCGGGTGAACTTGAGGCTGAGACCGAAGTCTACAACGCCTCTCGCAAGATCAAGGAGCGAGTGGCCAGACTGTTTCAAATGCATGCCAACAAGCGAGAGAAAATCAAGTCAGCTACAGCCGGCTCAATTGCCCTTGTGGTTGGCCTCAAGGACACTAGAACAGGGGATACGATCACTTCCATTTCACATCCATTGATACTGGAGGCGGTTGATACTTACATCCCAGTCATATCTATTGCGATTGAACCCAAGACCAGGGCTGATCAGGAAAAATTATTTGGGGCGCTTGAAAAAATTGCCATGGAGGACCCCACCTTCGTGTTCAGTGAGAACCAGGAAACGGGCCAGTTACTCATTTCCGGAATGGGGGAACTCCACCTCGAAATAATAATTGATCGCCTGAACCGAGAATACAATGTGGAGGTTCAGACAGGAAAGCCTCAGGTTGTCTACAAGGAAACCATTTCCACAACCGGTAGCGCCCACGTTGTTTTTGACCGTGAAATCCATGATGTCCGTCATTACGGTGACGTCAGCCTGTCGGTAGAACCCGGTTTGAGGGGACAGGGTTTTGTGTTTAAGGTTTCCGAAAACCTGGCGTCTGTTCCGTCTGAGTTAAAGGGCTTTGCCGAGACAGGAGCGCGTGAGGCCACACTGGCAGGAGCCTTGGCGGGTAATGAGGTGGTTGATCTGGTTGTAACACTCTCGGGGCTTGGATCGGACTTTTCCTTGATGTCCGGGTTGGGTATCAAGGTCGCGGCTTCCCAGGCATGCAGCGAGGCATGCCAGAAAGCATCTCCAGCCCTTCTGGAACCTTTCATGAATGTGGAAGTGGTTGTGCCTGATGAATTTGTCGGAGAAGTTATTGCCGACCTCAACATGAGACGAGGAAGACTTGAAGAGGTAATACCCAGAGGAAAAACCTCTCTGGTTAAGGCAGTTTCTCCCCTCGCAAGCATGTTTGGTTACTCAACTTCTTTGAGATCTATTACTCAGGGGCGTGGCATTTTCACCATGCAGTATTCACATTACGACACAAAGGCCTGACCCGGTGACCAAACCTTTAGAATTATGTTTAGTTACGGGGCTGATGTTCCTTTAAAGCGCCATCCTCCATTTCAAGGATCCGGTCAAAAACATCCAGTGATCTGTGGTCGTGGGTGACCACAAGAACTCCTGAAGACTGTTCATGGGCTATCCTGGAAAAGAGTTCCATTACCTGGCGTCCCCTGACGCTGTCCAAGGCGGCTGTTGGCTCATCTGCAAGAATCAGATCAGGATTGTTAGCCAGCGCCCGTGCCACTGCCACTCTCTGCTGCTGACCCCCTGAGAGCATGTGCGGGAGGTTCTTCATTCTGTCAGACACTCCGAGGTAGTCCAGCAGTTCGGCCGCGCGGGCTTTGGCCTCAGCGGCAGGAACGTCGTTTATCTCGCATGCAAGCTGAACATTCTCCAGCGCTGTCAGGAAAGGTATGAGATTGGCCTTCTGAAAAACATAACCGATGTGTTTGCGCCGGAAGGACCTCAGGTCCACTTGAGCCTTTGGGCCAATCATGACTGTCCTACCATTAATTACTATTTTACCGCTGGTAGGTGGATTAATGAGACCTATGGCTGTAAGGAGAGTTGACTTACCCGCCCCGCTTGGTCCGAGCAACCCGACAACCTCACCCTTTCCCAACGAAAATGTAACATTGTTCATGGCAATGATTTCAGTATTTCCACTACCATAGATTTTTGAAAGCTCAAAAACCTCGATAGCATTGGAACCATTCGTCATGACAAAACCTCATTGGGCTGGATCTTCATGGCCTTCCAGACGCCCAAAGCGCTGGAAACGATTGATATAAAAAGGACAATACCGGCCAGGTAGAGCATCACCTCGCTGGTTATCAAAACCCTTCTGGGGAATCGAGGGAAAAGTATCGTTCCAATGTAATAGGCGAGCACGTACCCAATTCCACCCAATAGCAGGGATTGTTGAAGAATGAGCCCCAGAATTACACTGTTACGAGCCCCTATCAGTTTCAACATTGCAATGTCATGGGCCTTGTCCAGTGTAAGTGTATAAATTATCAAAGCCATGATGATGGCGGAGATGATTACAAGAAGAGCCGAAAACAAACCGAGTTGACGTCTGGCGCGATCGACCGTTCCTTTGAGCAAAAATTCTTTCTGTTCATCAGAGGTATACGCTGTAACATCTTTCCACCCGGATATGACAGATACTGTGGCGTCGAGATCTGCCTCTGGTTTGAGTTTCACAAGGACAGCGCTGACCGCAGGTCTGGCAAGACCCGGCAACTCGGATGAGACACTCTCGGCTCTTTCTGCAAGAGATGGCTGGGTCGAGCCAATGTCCTGTCGCAAGACCCTTGATCTTCTGGCCTGCCGTTCCAGTCGCAC
>CALDNG010000460.1 GCA_937915285.1 uncultured Desulfomonile sp.
GAGATATCCACTCGTGACTGGAGTTCAGACGTGTGCTCTTCCGATCTCGATAACAGTTACGTGCGTGTAGCGGTCCGGCCCCGCGAAGAAAATGAGTTACTGATAGGTGTGTTGAAAGACATTCTTGGAAAACCTTCAGAATCCAAGAAACATCCTAAAGCCAAGACCATGATGTTTCAGGGGACTTCGTCGAGCGTCGGCAAAAGTGTTTTAACTGCCGCTTTATGCCGCATACTGACACAGGATGGTTTCAAGGTCGCTCCGTTCAAATCCCAAAACATGTCGCTCAATTCATTTGTTACTCAAGATGGCCTGGAAATGGGACGGGCCCAGGTCGTCCAGGCGCAGGCATGCCGTCAGAAGCCCGATGTCCGAATGAACCCCATACTCCTGAAACCAGTGTCAGGCATTGGTAGCCAGGTAGTAGTCATGGGGAGGCCTGTAGCGAACATGAGCCCAGAACAATACCTAGATTACAGGCAAACAGCTTTCAAGTCGGTATGCGACGCTTTTGACTACCTTGCCTCAAATCACGAGGCCGTAATACTCGAAGGCGCAGGTAGTCCCGCTGAGGTCAACCTCAAAAATTACGACATCGTGAACATGAAGATGGCTCAATACGCAAAAAGTCCGGTGTTAATAGTGGGCAATATAGATAGGGGAGGGGTCTTTGCTTCATTTGTAGGCTCGATGGAATTGTTGGAGGAATGGGAGCGCAAACTGGTCTCGGGATTTGTGATCAACATGTTCAGGGGAGATCCTACCCTGCTTGATTCGGCATTAAAATACACGTTAGATTTTACGGGAAAACCGGTCTTGGGAGTTATCCCTTTCATTGACTCGCTGGGGCTTCCAGAAGAGGATTCAGTAGGCTTCAAGAGCGGTTCATTCTACGATAACAAGGTTTCCGAAACTGACCTTGAAATAGCGATCATCGACTTGCCCCACATTTCAAACTTCACGGACTTTGACGCATTCAGAAATGAACCTGACGTTTCACTGAGGATCGTGCGGTCTGCTGATGAACTCGGGCGTCCGGATGTCATTATCATCCCGGGCAGCAAAAGTGTGGTCAATGATCTCGAATATTTGAAGCAGAACGGCTTGGCGGGTCTAATAAAAAATGAACTGGGTAACAAAGGCGCTGAAATAGTGGGGATTTGCGGAGGGCTTCAGATGATGGGGCGCTGGATCACCGATTCCCACAACCTTGAGTCAGGGCATCTAGAGATGGATGGGCTGGGCCTTCTTGATTTGCGCACGATTCTGGAGACCTCCAAAACCACCAAATTCACCAAAGCAGTTCACCTTGATTCCGGCATTGAGGTTCAAGGATACGAAATTCATCATGGGCAGACCGCATCAACTTCGGAAAGAGCCTTGATCGTCAGGGAAGATGGGGTCCAAGTCGGTTTCAGCGCAACGGACGGGATGGTTTGGGGCACATATCTGCACGGAATTTTTGATTCGGATTTGTTCAGAAGATGGTATCTAAACCGACTGAGACTACGCAAGGGCCTGGAAACAGTCGTCGGAACTACTGCAAAATACGATTTGGATTCCTCCCTTGACCAGTTAGCCGATATTGCGAGAAGGAGTTTAGATTTGAAGAAAATTTACGAGGTGATGGGCCTTTGAGCGCATACGAATTTCAAATCATACCTGCTCTAATACTTGACTGGCTTATTGGTGATCCAGAGAACAGGGCTCATCCGGTACGACTCATGGGCAATATGGCGCTGGTTTTTGAATCCTGGACGAGACGAGCGATTAGCTCGCCTACCATGGCGGGAATCGCAACAGTTGTCCTTCTTCTCGGGACGGTTCTTATTATTACATCGCTTGTGACCAAATTGGCTTACGGGCTATCCGGTATCATCGGTTTCATTGTGTCGGTCATTATAATATACACCGGAATCGCTACTCGAGACCTCTACGATCATGCCATGCGGGTTTGTGAGGCCCTCGAGCAGGATGACCTGTTAGAGGCCCGCAGGAGGGTCGGCATGATTTGTGGTCGTGACACCGCAAACATGGACAGGGAATCCGTAATCAAAGCCGCCGTTGAGAGTGTAGCGGAGAATCTGGTTGATGGAGTTACGGCTCCGCTTTTCTATGCCTTCATCGGGGGACCGGTTGCTGTGATGCTCTACAAGGGTGTCAGTACTCTTGATTCAATGTTTGGCTACAGAAATGAACGGTACGTCTTCTTCGGGTGGGCATCTGCAAGGCTCGACGACCTGGCCGCATACATTCCTGCCCGCCTAACAGCTATTACTGTTCCGTTAGCCTCAATAGTGACAGGTCTGAATTATTCCAACTCCTTAAAAATATTTTTGAGGGATCGTTCCAGGCATCCTAGCCCCAATGCCGGGCAAACCGAATCAGCATTTGCCGGAGCCCTTGGAATAAGGCTCGGTGGTCCATCAACTTACAATGGGGTTGTTCACAAGAAGGAATACCTCGGGGATTCTCTCGAGGCGCTGTCACCCGAACACATACGGTATTCTCTCAGACTGATGATATTCGCCTCTTTGATCTTCTGCGGGCTAATGCTTTTTCTGAAACATATTGTTTTTTGAAAGCTATTGGACTGTCCCTTTTCAAAGAAAGGCAACAACAAACATGTCTCAAATTACTTCAGGATGGCTAAAGATTGAAAAATAATACTGCCCTAATAGCATTGTCGAATGAGGGTGCTGCAATTTCGTTTCACCTTTCCCAGAAACTGCATGATTGTGAAACCTATCTTCATGATGACATAAAGACTGACCTCGAGTGTAAAAGGTTTTCCAGAGTCCTTGATTTGGTGTCTGAGATATTCGGACTTTATGAGGGCCTGATTTTTATAGGAGCCTGTGGGGTAGCCGTTCGTTCAATTGCGCCGCATATCTCCCAGCAACCTAAGGATCCTGCCGTTGTAGTGGTAGATGTATGTGCTCGCTGGGTAATCAGCCTGTTGAGCGGTCATGAGGGTAGGGCTAACAGCCTGGCTGTTGAGGTATCCAACCTTCTTGGAGCAGAACCAGATCGGAAGAGCACACGTCTGAACTCCAGTCACGAGTGGATATCTC
>CALDNG010000461.1 GCA_937915285.1 uncultured Desulfomonile sp.
GTTGAACCCAGTTCCAGAATTTTTGGTGCTAGGCCCGATGTTGAGACAGTCAAGCGGCGCCATGAAATCTGTGGGCCGTTCGGATGGGTAAGAATACGTATTGAGTTAACAACATTATCAAAATTTGCGAGTGGCTCTCCCATACCCATGAAGACCATATTGGTTATTCTAGACTCAGGCCGACTCCTTCTGATTGCCAGTAGCTGTCCAACAATTTCACCTGCGGTGAGGTTTCTCACAAAACCCATAGTGGCTGTTCGGCATATCCTGCAGCCCATGGCGCATCCGACCTGGGTTGAGACACATAAGGTATCATGGTCCGCTTCCGGAATCAGGACGGATTCTATGTGAAGTCCATCTTCAAGGCGAAAGAGAAACTTCGTTGTATTGTCCGATGAAGTCTGGGTCGTTACGGTTTTGAGACAAAGGATATCGGCGCTTGCGGCCAGTTCCTCCCGAAGTGATTTGGAGAGGTTGGTCATCGGCTCAAAGGAATGGACCAGCCCCTGATGAATCCATTTCATAATCTGTGAGCCGCGAAACTTCTTCTGGCCACGACCCTCCAGAAAACACTCCAACTCATCATGGGTCATTCCTGAAAGGTCGGGTAGGGTGGCTGATTTTCGGGGTGTCAATTCATCAGGCAAATTTAGAATATCTCAATTCCGCTGAAGAAATATCCAATTTCAAAACTGGCGCTTTCTTCTGAATCCGATCCGTGGACGATGTTGTTCTGCTTGTTCTCAGCCCATCTTTTCCTGATGGTTCCTTCTTTGGCCTCAGCCGGGTCTGTCGCGCCCATGAGTTCACGATTGAGTTTTATGGCGTCATTAGCTTCAAGAACCATTAACACTACAGGCCCTGATATCATAAATTCGACAAGTTCACCAAAAAACGGCCGCTCTTTATGAACATAGTAAAAACCTTCCGCTTCGGGTTTGCTGAGCCTTTTCATTTTCATTGCGGCAATTCTGAGGCCATTGCTCTCAAATGTCCTGATGACTTCCCCTATAACCTTCTGGGCCACTCCATCAGGCTTGATGATCGACAAGGTTTTTTGCATGTTTTACTCCCACAGGTTGAATATTTTCAAAATCTGTCCTAGATACTCATGAAAAGTTATTCTGAATTAACGACCAGGATTG
Source organism: uncultured Desulfomonile sp. (assembly GCA_937915285.1). Classification (GTDB taxonomy): domain Bacteria; phylum Desulfobacterota; class Desulfomonilia; order Desulfomonilales; family Desulfomonilaceae; genus CAITZA01. Next base: position 1,146 of record CALDNG010000461.1, read on the forward strand.
CATTTCATGGAGTCTTAATACGGCCGGCAGATCAGGCCCCTCGGTTTGGAGCCAGTCTTTCGGCCAGAAGGTTATAACCTTTTTCAGTCCCTGAAGCAATGATTGCAAGAGGTTGAAAGAGTGAAGACTGTTAAACGGTTCCTGTTTTACGGTGACGGTGAGGTAACATGAACATCTTGAAAAAAGCGGTGGCCTGTTTCGGAACAATGTTGCTGGTGGCAGTGTGTTTTGAGAACGCTTTTGCCCAAAGCGAAATAAAATTACCCAAACCCAGGTACACGGGAAATATGTCCCTTGAGACTGCCATGCTAAAGAAAAAATCGGTGAGGGGTTTCGGTCCGGGGGCCTTGAGTCTGGAAGAGCTATCGCAACTGCTATGGTCGGCCAACGGGAATTTGCCTGCTGATGCGGTTTCCGGCGCCACTTCCAAAGTTATTCCGTCGGCTGGCGGGCTATATGCCCTGGAAGTCTTTGCAGTCACAGGAACAGACACCGTGTCAGGGGTTCCGGCAGGTGTTTATCACTACAAGCCTGAAACCAATACACTGGCTCCCATTAATCCCGGAGATAACAGATCGTTACTTGCCCGGGCTGCGCTCGGACAGATGTGGATGGCTTCGGCGCCTGTAATAGTGGTAATTGGGGCCAATTTCAACCGCATGACTGTAAAATACGCCAATAGGGGGCTTCAGTATGTGTTCATGGAAGCCGGCGGCGCCACCCAGAATGTTTACATGCAGGCAGAAGCGCTCGGACTCAAGGTTGGTTCAGTTGGGGCTTTTCAGGACGCATACGTTTCGGGCGCATTAAAACTGCCCGCTGATGTAAATCCCCTGATGTTGATACCTGTGGGAAGATAGATTCAAGGAAAAACCCGGACAGGAAAGGGGGTAAGATTGTTTTCTGGCTGGTTCAATTCCACTGAGTTCAGGTGGCGTGTTGTAACGATAAATGTCGGTTCAAACCTGGTGGGTTTTTTCATAGTGCAACTCCTGCTGAGGTACGCTCATCCTGTCGAAGAGTGGCGGCAGTTTTCAGACCTGGACAGGATCATCAATTTTGCGCTTCTGTCAGTGCTTCTGCCTGTTTCGATCTATGTTCTTTTAAAACTGTCCGGACCTGTAGACGAGGTTCTCAAGCTCATTGGAGCCAAGAAGCAGGTCGAACCCAAGGCGCTTTCGATCGCTCAATCAAGATTGATCAACTTGCCCTATTATGCCGGTTTCATGAACCTGTTAGCGTGGATAGCGCCGTCGGTGTCATTTCCCCTGGCGCTGAGTCTCAAGGAAAGCCTCTCAATCAACAATATCCTGATATATGTGCTTTTCGACTTTAGCAAGGGATTGATGATAAGCCTGCTAGCCTTTGTCTTTCTGGAATACTCCATTCGAAAGGACGTTGTTTCAAAACTATTTCCTGAAGGTGGCATAAGGGAATGCTGCAACACCATGGTTCTGGAAACCCGTCACAGACTGATGATCCTTTATGTCGCTACATGCTTCCTTCCTGTTTTCCAGTTAACAATGATGATCAGTTCCAATGCGTCCTTTACCAAAACAGGCCTGACTCCCGAACAGGCGCTCGGTAACCTGAGGACCTTTTCGATCATTCTGTCCGGTTTCGTTGCCATGTATGGATTCTGGCTTGCTCTTCTTTTTGCAAAGACAATCACCGAGCCGACCCAGCGGATAGTAGAAGTGACAGAAAAAGTTCGGACAGGGGATTATACGGGACGGGTGTCGGTGGTGAGTAATGATGAGATAGGCTATCTCGGGGACCGGGTTAATGAAATGATTAAAGGTCTTCAGGAGAGAGAGAAATTGAGGGAGACATTCAATCTTTGCACGTCTCCGGAGATAGCTTCTGAAATAATAGCTGCAGGTTCCAGGACCGGGGGTGAATTGAGGAACGTCACCATACTTTTCTCCGATTTGAGAGGGTTCACTCCCATGGCTGAAAAGAATTCCCCGGAAAAGGTTGTGGAGTCTATCAATGATTACTTTGACGAGATGACCACAGCCATCATCGAAAACGGTGGGGTGGTTCTACAGTATGTGGGTGACGAAATAGAGGCCGTGTTCGGGGCGCCCAATGATGATCCGCATCATGCCGACAAGTCTGTCCAGGCGGCATTAAGTATGCGTGCGCGCTTGGACGCGTTGAATTACCGGCGATCACTGGTGGGAGATGAACCTTTGAGGCACGGCATAGGGATTCACACAGGTGTGGCGCTCGCCGGAATCATAGGCAGTAAACACAAGATTTCCTATGCAATGGTGGGTGATACGGTCAATGTGGCGTCCAGAATCCAGGATCTCAACAAGGATATGGGAAGTGACATATTGATAAGCGAAAGTACATTGAAGAACCTAAAAATAGCCCACACCTTTTCAGAGCCTCATGAAGTAAGCCTCAAGGGCAAAGAAAAAAGCCTTAATGTCTACAGACTGATTTCCTGAAAGCTGGAACGCTGGGAAATCCTTGTCTGTTTGCTGGCATGATATCATTAAAGCTCACTAATGCTGTGGTCGAGCCATTCTTTGTCCTTGACATAATTGCAAATCTATATAATCGTAGAGGACAAACAAGCGTTTTCCAATCTAAAATTCTGTTATTCAATCAAGGAGGTAGGTGGATGGACTGGGTTATTTATGCTGCCCTAATTTGTGGTGGCCTAGGTGTTGCTTACAGCTTGATTACTGCGGGCTGGGTTTTTAAGCAAGACGCAGGGAACGAGCGTATGCGCGAGATTTCGAGTTACGTAGCAGAAGGTTCGATGGCGTATTTGACTCGTCAATACAAGGTTGTCGCGATAATAGCGGCGATATTGACGGTCATCCTGTTTTTAACCCTGGGTTCGATGCCAGCGGTAGGTTTTCTCGTTGGTCTTATTGGGTCAGCCCTGGCAGGTTTCCTTGGAATGAAAGTGTCGGTTAATGCAAACGTTCGCGTGGCCGCCGCTGCGAGCAAGAGCTTGCCTGACGCTATGGATGTGGCGTTTAAGGGTGGGTCGGTCACAGGTATCGTTGTTACCGGTTTGGCTCTTCTTGGCGTGGCCGGTTTCTATCTTTTAGCTAGAGATCCCGATCCCCACAAGGTGTTTAGCGCACTGGTCGGTTTGGGTTTTGGAAGCTCACTGATGAGCGTGTTCGCTCGTGTGGGTGGAGGTATTTACACAAAGGCTGCTGACGTTGGCGCTGACCTTATTGGTAAGGTTGAAGCTGACCTTCCGGAAGATGACCCCCGCAATGCTGGTGTTATTGCTGACAACGTTGGTGATAATGTTGGTGACTGCGCCGGTATGGCCGCTGACCTTTATGAAACCTATACGGTTACAATCGTTGCCGCCATGCTTCTGGGCGCTACCATTTACGGTTCGGGCACAGCCGCTTTCTTTATGCCGCTGCTCATCGGTGGTGTGGCCATCATCGCATCAATAGTCGGCACCTTCTTTGTTAAATTGAGCAGAAGCGCCAATGAGAAAGACCTCTACATCATGGGCGCCCTGTATCGTGGAATGGCAGTTTCCGGAATCCTGGCCGCCATCGCCTTCTATTTCGTCGCAGACAAGCTGCCTCTGGGCATGCCTCTGGAGATGAAGGGCGCTGTTGGCTATTCCATCAGCTCGATGGGAGTATTCTGGCTGGCAGTCATCGGTCTGGTTCTCACCGGTCTGATCGTTGTTATTACTGAGTATTTCACTGGTATGTATGGTCCGGTCAAATATGTGGCCCAGGCAAGCACAACCGGTCATGGAACCAACATCATCGCCGGTCTTGCCATCAGCATGATCTCAACCGTGCTCCCGGTTCTGGTTCTTGCTGGCGCGATCCTTCTTGGATACACCATTGGCGGTGGTTTCTCGGGTAGCCCGGGAACCGGTCTCTACGGCATCGCCGTTGTCGTCGTGTCAATGCTTTCAATGACCGGTATCGTTGTCGCCATTGACTCCTACGGTCCAATCACCGACAACGCCGGTGGTATTGCTGAAATGGCTGAGCTTCCTCAGGAAGTCAGAGACAGAACAGACCCGTTGGATGCCGTTGGTAACACTACCAAGGCTGTTACAAAAGGTTACGCCATCGGCTCAGCAGCCCTGGCGGCCCTCGTGCTTTTCGCAGAGTACACAAGGGCGATCGAAGAAGTATCAAAACAGGCTATCAGCTTTGACCTTTCAGATCCCAAGATCCTGGTAGGCTTGCTGGTCGGCGGTATCATTCCTTATTTCTTCGCAGCACTTTGTATGTTGGCCGTTGGTAAGGCAGCCGGATCGATCGTTGACGAAGTTCGTAGACAGTTCAGGGAAATCCCCGGACTCAAAGAAGGTCTGCCCGGCGTAAAGGCTGAATATGGCAAGTGCGTTGACCTGGTTACCGCAGCTGCCCAGAAGGAAATGGTTATTCCTTCGTTACTGCCCGTTGTTATTCCTTTGGCTGTTGCCTTCGTCCTCGGCAAAGAAGCCCTTGGTGGAATGCTCATGGGTAGCATCGTCGTAGGTCTTTTCCTGGCTATCGCAATGACTACAGGTGGAGCCACCTGGGATAACGCCAAGAAGTACATCGAAGACGGTTATCACGGCGGAAAAGGTAGCGACGCTCACAAAGCGGCCGTTACAGGTGACACCGTTGGTGACCCATACAAGGATACAGCAGGTCCCGCCCTTAACCCGGTCATCAAGGTCGTCAACATGGTCGCCTTGCTGCTGGTTCCGTTTATCATTAAATAGACTGCTTTAAAAGGCAGAGCCTTTGATATCAGAAGCCTGCGTTTTGCGACGCAGGCTTTTTTTTGTCTGAGGGTATGATGGGTCTCTCCCTAAAACCCTTCATCGTTGGACTGTCAGATTGCTGGATGAAACCCGGTGAAACCGGCAATCAAGCTTCTCGCTAAGGTTAGAGACTGATGCAAATTTAGCAAGGATTAAAAACGGGAGGCCTAGTCTAGGGCAGCATGTCGTAGGCAAATACTACGCTTCTGAATCCTGTAAGATTTGGGAACAGCAGGGGGTTCACTAGCACGAGAACCATTGAATTCTCACCCTCATTCTTGAAATCCCGGATCAGGAAATCCGATATTATGCCAGGACTGGTCACGGTTCTCCACTTGTCCACAAACTTGGCGCCATCCCAACCAAGCGCTTCGACCAAACTACCGGAGTCCACCTGTTTGATCAACAGCAGCTCATTGAACCCCTCTGCGCTCGCTTTTGAGATAAGGATTCTGCCAGGAAGAACTATCGTCCTCGCTCCAGACTTGGTTGAAAGCCTCAGGCGCCTGTTGATGCCGTACATCCGGTCCTGCTTGACCGCCAGCAACCTGTTCTCTTCATCGAAGGCCATGAGGCGCTGGTCCTGACTCAGGATTAGCCGGAGAAATTCTTTCTTGTCTCCCACATGGCCGGACGCGTAACTCAGAAGTAACGTCCCTGCAGGAAGTTTTATACTCCCAGCTTCTTGGGGCAAACCGTTCTCCATCCGGTAAAGGATCATCTCACCGGAAAACATTTCTTCCGAGTCTGTTCTTTGCCCCAAAAGAACCGGCTTCTTTCCCAGGGAAGGCTCTATAGAGGTCTTCAGGATAACATTCGGGAATCTTTTCAGAACTGTGAGATTCATGTTCCTGTATGTCAATACACTCGATTCAACCCCATTTGGCAACTGATAACACAGGATCAGTTCAGAAACACCGTCATCATCAATGTCCTGAATTTCTGCTGAAATATATATAGCCGGCAGTTGGGAATATCTGGTGAGAGCCCGTAAGCCACCGGCTTCAAATCTGGAAATGGTTATGCCCGATTCATCAACAAAAACTGTTTCGTTTTTTCCATCCCCGTCGAGGTCGCCGATGTCTACCGAGGAAATCGCCAACGGCATCTCGGGACTTCTCCAGGGGCCGACATTACGCGGAACGCTAACCAATGACGAAGCTCTTCCAGGTTGCTGAAATGAACCGGAGCCGGGATTCTCGCCACGGTAAAACGGAAGCTTCGCGGTGCCATGAAGGCGCCTGGCCACTGCGCCGATAAAAGTCTGCAAAATACCCGGTAACGCGTGGATGTTTTCAACCCTGATGTCCGTGGTTACCACAGAACGGTCAGAAGATTTGGCCCACATCCAGCCTCGAAATCTGTAATGGCCTTCCTCAAAGGTTACAAAACCGAATATAGCTAAATCTACCTGGGCCTTCCTGGCCAATTCGGTTGCCTGTATTTCCGTCGTAATTAACGAATCAGGCCCACTACCAAGGTCCAGATCTCGATCTGTCCTGATCTTGTAGTCTGAGCCAAGAGTCTCGATGGCTTCCCGTAGTGTCCGGTTGGCATGGTCGATGAAAGAAACCAGTTCAGCGGTTTTTTCGCCGGAAGTAATACTGAAGGGAAAAAGTAGGAGGGACTTGGGAGAATCACCGGATTCTTGAACTTGCGGAAAAGCCGGCTGTGCAAAACACAACAGGCAAGCCATTGACACGAGCAATGAAACCAGCAGGTGGGGTCTTTTTAACCCGGAACGCATTGTGTTTTGACGATCCTCGTATCTACCTAAAAAAAAACCAACTGACTCAGCAGTTGGCGTAGGAGGAAAAGATTCTTTTCTTGTCTAAGGAGATATGCAATGCACGTGCCATGATCCAAATAGTGCTGAGTTTAAACTTTAAGCCTAATAAAACTAACAAGTTAGATGGACCTGCAGAGCGAGAGACCAAAAACGCCAACAAAATTGATCGCCCTGTTTTTGTAAAAAAATTTGAACATCGTGTTTGCAACTTCCTAACATATTGGAATATCATTTTATTTGTACGTATAAAAAATTGCGCAGGGCGCCGAAAATTTGAACATGGTCAGTTTATGCTTGCAAGCATCTTTTTGATGAATTCAAAGTTAGCCTGAACATTGGGCGCGCCCTGAACTGCAGGTCCGTGGCCGGGAACCAGCAATTCGATCTTGAGCCTGGATAATTCATCAACACTCTTTTTGAGCAGTTTGGGGTTTCCACCAGGTAGATCGACTCTGCCCACGCTCTTCATGAACACAGTGTCCCCAGTAAACAGGACCTTGTATTTTGGCCAGTAAATGCTGATTCCACCGGGACTGTGCCCTGGGGTCATGATGATCTCGAAATCATGTTTGCCGAGGGTCAGGTTTCCATCTCGCAGGTAAAAATCAATATCGAGCGCGGGCATCTTTTTCCCGTGACTTGCGTACCAGGCAGTTCCGGCGTCAATAATGTACCTTTCTTCCTCAAGGGACATGGCGAACTTGACTCCGGCTTTTTTGAGGGGTAGCGCTCCCTCGAGATGATCCGGATGCCCGTGAGTGCAGATTACCAGTTTGAGTTTTTGTGGATCGAAACCGTCCTGTTGGATTTTCTGGAACAGGCTACCGACATGTTTAGCCAGTCCTGGGTCGATGATGAGGGGAACCTTTCCATCAATTACAATAGTATTGCAATTGTTCTCCCTGGGGTTTGACCAAAGAAACAAATAAAGATGCTCGGATATTCTCATTTGGGCCTGGCCTCGAAGCGTCAGGATGCCGCGGAGTGGGCGTTTAACCGCATTCTGGAAACCATTTTTAGCTTACTTCGATTTCGCACTGTTTGCAAATCATGTTGTTGCCTCTTTTAACCATGCGGCTGACCATTGCGTGTTCGCCACATATTGAACAGGCCCTGGTTTCGACGATGACTGCTTCCGGTGGAGGTGGCGTATCTATTTCCGTGATTTCAAAAATCTCGGACGGGTCAGACTTGATCAATAATGTGATGGACCTGTTTCGCAGTTTCTTGAATTCCTCAATTTCTTCGGGAGTCGCAATCCCTGAATCGATTTTTTGGCGTAATGATCTCATGGTTGAACGCAGGGGCATTTCACCTTTGAGAGCGACTCTGACAGCTTTGCCAGAAGTCCTGTCGTAAAATGTGTAAACCTGCTTGCCCCAGTCCCTGAAAACAAGGTTTCCTTTCCCAAAAGTGCATCCCAGCAATTTCTGGACTGCATCCACCGCACAAGAATCATTTTCGACAACCGTGACTATTTCTTCATCCTCGGACGCGTTCATCTGAACTATTTTCTGACCGGCTTTTACTGCAGCGTAACCTATAGCCAAGCCTGGACAGACGTGACCGTGGAATTCAACACATTCTTTGAAATCCTTGGGATAATTCTCAATATCCAGCATCATTCGACTCCTCTCTAAATATCCACAACAGTGTGCGGCCCCGTCTTACAAGCCCACCGTAAAGTTCGCATGCAGGCGGCTGTATAACCATTGAAAACGGCCCTTACTGACTCCGAACAAAGGTTCTACCAAGTCCGGACGGTGCAAATCTAGTAATCCACCAGTTCGACCATGTGCTTCAGTATACGTGCGGTAGCTCCCCAGATATTGTGGCCGTTCCATCTGTAAGAGATGACCTCTATCGGTTCTCCTTTGATAATCCAGGTATCCTCTGAGCGACGCTGCGGGTCAAAAAATACCTCCAGCGGTACGGCTAGCAACCCGGCTATCTCCCTTTCGCTGGTTTTGAACTCATAAGGATACGGAATTACACCAACAAATGGTGAAACACGGAATTTTGTCGCAACTGTGTAGAAGTCGTCAAGCTCTCCGATTACCCTAATGTCAGCGGTCTTTATCCCTACCTCTTCTGAGGTTTCCCTGAGCGCGCAGTGTTCTTCGTTGCGGTCAGTGGGGTCCAGCTTCCCACCCGGGAACGAAATCTCGCCCCTGTGATGCTCAACCTGATCCGAACGCTTTGTCAGAAGAATATGAGGTAAGCCTTCCTTTTCGAAAAGGGGGACCAGGACAGCAGCGCTTATCAGGCCATCTCCCGGCAATTTCATCTTTGGCCTGCCCGAAATGACTCTTGCCAGTTCTTCCTCGAATGCGTCTATTGAATGATAAAGGATCTTTTTGCTGGTCATGTCAGATTCGATAACGTCCGATTAGTTTTTAGGTTTGGCGATTATAGGCCAAGAGCTTGTTCACAGCGCGCCGCTTTACCTTGATTAGCTGCCACCAAGAGAAATGTGTATTACAAATGCCTCACCAGTGTCATGGTTAACCTGTCGGCCCTCGGATTTACTTTCTCAATCTTGCCGACGACCCTGTCATAGGCCGTGAGATTGTTGTTAGAGGCCGTTAGCAGGGCCGCATTGAATCCGTAATCGGTTATCTGGGCCAGATAGAAACGGGGAAAACGATGAAGCACTATAAGTTCGAATTCCTGATCTTTCTTGGTAGACAGGAATTTGAGAAAATAATAACGCAATCTTTCTCTTTCCAGAATAGCCGCCCTGTCCAGCCTGTAAGATATTTCAGATAATATAAGATCCAGTTCCTCCGAATCCAATGGAGGTTCTGCGGCATTCAGGGCAGACTTGATCTGCCTTTGCATCAGGAGATCGGTGTAACGTCTCAGAGGTGATGTGGCGGTAATATAAAGTGGCAGTCCCAATGAAGAATGCGCTTCAGGGGTCAATCCCAAAGATCCCCGAGCAAGTACCTTCTTGCTCCTGTATGAGGACACCGGATCGTATTTTTCCGAAAGTTCCACATGTTCAAGTGGAGGTGGTTGACTCCTGTAAATGGCTGGAATGTTGCGCTCTTTAAGAAATTGAGCGAACAGGCTGTTTGCCATGATCATCAATTCTGAGACCAGAATCTGCGAAGGGTTTTCCCTGTCCCTGACAGATACTTCTATCTCACCTGAGGAGGTATCGACATGTACAGATAGCTCGGGATCACGGAAAATCAGGGCGCCGGCGGCCAGTCTCTGGGATCGCAAAGCCAATGCCACTTCCAGCATTTTTGACTCTTTGGAGCCTGGCTCAACAATCAGGCGGTCAGCTTCTTCGTATGTCAGGGCCTGCTCAACCCGGACGATAGATCGTAAAATTTTGTAGTCCCTCATTTTGAGGTCAGGGCCGAATCTTGCCACAACACTTACCGCGGGTCTTTTCTCTTCATGAGTCAGGCTAGCTGAGAATTCCGACAGAACTGGCGGCATCATCGGAATCATGAGGTCAGGAAAGTAAATGGAGGTGGCTCTCTGGCGTATGTCTTTCTCTAATTCCGAATCCCTGTCTATGAAATGCGTAACATCAGTGATATGAACTCCGACAAGAATATCGTCGCCGTCTAGCTCCATTGAGATGGCGTCATCGACATCGCGTGTATATGAGGAATCTATCGAGATAACACCTTCCCCATAATAGGCTTGAACCTCCTCTGGCAGTGGCCTTGAGGCGGCCTTTTCGGCCTCGGCTACGATGTCAGTCGAAAAATGGACAGGAACGGCTTCCGCTTTAAGCCTGATGTTTTCATCCTGCGACCAGACCCCCAATGTCACGAGAACCCTGAAGGGGTCCCACGTGCCGTTCAGTCCGGCCTGGTTGAAAATGTCCCTGACTTTCTTAACAGTGTTCCATTCCCTACCGAGGTAGGCTGCGTTTTCGAGCGTTTGCACAAGACTCTTGGGGACGTCTTCAGGACTGACTGGAAGCGAATCCCTGATTCTTGCCAGAAATCCGGCATAGGTTGCAACTGTCTGTTTTCTCTCCAGCTCCTTGAGTCTTCTTGTTATCTCATGCTCCACCTGTTCCGGTGATAAAACTTCAACTACTCCAGGCTTGGATTTGAAATAGGTCTTGTCTTCTATTACCGCCCTGAGCAGCGCGGACGTGGAGTTAGTATCATTCCTTGATCCAAATACCAGTTCGGCAAGATCATTTATGGCGAACTCAGACTCTTCCTGACCTATCACTTCCCAAAGCTCTTTGAGATCGATCTGCGCCTTCAATGACTCCCTGATGGCATTGATTTCCTTAAGCCTGGAGACGAGATCAGCCCGGGAGGACTGATCATTGAGCATTCTGTCAACACCGTGTGTCAAAACTCTAGCCGCTGATATCTTGACATCCTTGCCCATGTCATTCAGAAGCTTCAGGCGGTTCTCCTCAAACCCCATGACCACACCACAGGTGACTTTTGCGTTGTCGAAGTAATCAATAATGTCGAATCTCGAAAAATTCATAAATACCTCTGGGATAGTGGTACCATTTCCACCCTCTGTTCTGAGATGACAGTAAGACGCTATCTATTCCATGAACTGGTTAAAAAGAATTTACGCCGGCAAACAGTGGGCTTCGGAAAGTTGAAATCCGGGGCCAAAAAGTTCCTCTCAGGCACAAATCCAGGAAGACAATTTAGACCTCATTAGGTCCTGTTTTGTCAAGGAGCCGATCCTTATGCTCCATAAGGCAATTTAACAAGTTGTCAGGTTTTAAATCCATATTTTTTCCAAATTAAATAAAAAAATTTGCTAGATAGACCCGTCAGTGTTTACAGGGGCCTTTTGTGTGGATCAAGATATCATTTATAGATTCATATTAAGAGCTTATTGTGATAAATCATGTAGGTGAATACATGAATAGAAATAGCTTTGACCGATGAACAGGTGGTAGGCGCTTTGAAAGACAGGATCAAGGAAATTTTTGAAGACAGCATCAGGGTGAAACAGCGTTTTCTGGAGGACCAGACACCGATTCTTGAAAAGTGTGTCAAAACAATCGCTGAATGTATGAAGAGCCAAGGCAAGCTTTTAATATTCGGTAACGGGGGGTCTGCCGCTGATGCCCAGCATCTCGCCGCAGAGTTTGTCAACCGTTACCTGACTGAACGGCCACCTCTGAGCGCAATTGCTCTAACAACTGACACTTCGGTCCTGACCGCTATAGGGAACGATTACGATTTTTCAGAGATATTTGAAAAACAAATAAAAGCGATTGGCAGAAATGGTGACGTGGCTTTAGGCATAAGCACCTCAGGCTCATCGGTGAATGTCGTAAAAGGGCTAGGTATGGCCCGAAAAATGGGTTTGACCACCATTGGGCTGGGCGGACCGCCTGAAGCACCCATGAAAGAAGTCAGTGACCTTTATCTGTCTGTTCACGGTTCCGTAACTCCCAGGGTCCAGGAGACCCAAATCGTAGTCGAACACATTCTGATAGAATTGGTTGATGCAGAGCTTTTTGGAGCCAGTCAATCCTGAGAAGTTGTTCGGGGAATTGTGGGATTGGCAAACAACTACTTAAAAAAAGCCCCTTTTTCATAAACTTAATACATAGGGAATGCAATAATGAGTGATTTAAAAGAAAAACTCAAACTGGTTTGGCAGGATCTTAGCTGGTTGGGTCCGTCTGAAGGACTGATCACAGGAACTACTGCGTCAGTCGTAGCGCAATCTGACATCATAGGGCAAGAGAGAGCGGTGAAGGCCATCAACCTGGGACTGGCCATGAAAAGTCACGGCTATAACATATTCGCGTCCGGTATAAACGGGACAGGCAGGACTGTCACTGTAACGAAACTTCTCGAAGAATTTAACGTAGGTGGGCCGATACCAAATGATCTTTGCTATGTCCACAATTTCAAGAATGTGGATCAACCCCGTCTTATTGCTACTCCGGCCGGTCAGGGATCAGTATTCAGAGATCAGATTTCCGATCTGGTCAACTCACTCAAAAAGAAAATACCTGCGATCTTTGAAAGTGAAGAATTTCAGGCTGCGCGCAACGAGATAGTGAATAGACACATGGGGGCTCAGAAGGCCCTGTTCAAGAACTTTGAATCCAAGGTTACATCGCATAACTTCATGATGGTTCAGGTTCAAGTCGGACCTTTCACGCGTCCAGACCTAGCTCCTGTCATAGTGGGCAATCCCATGAAGATAGAGCAACTTGAAGCCCTGGTCGAAGAAGGTAAATTTTCGGGAGACGAACTCGCCAAGCTCAAGAATACATACAAAGAACTTTCGCAGGAGATGGAAAAAATATTCAAGGCGGCCAGGGACATCGACAAAACCATTCAGGAAGATCTGGAGAAGCTTGGCAAGGAGTGGGTGGAGCCTTTGCTGAAAGATCTTCTGTCGCCAATCCGCGAACAGAGGCAAGAGGAGTCGGCAAAAATTTATCTTGATGAGATAGAAATCGACATCATGCTACATCTGGACAGATTCAGGCCGCGTCTGGTTACTCCACCACCTGGACAGGAGGCTGCAGGTTCTCCGGTATTGCTTCCCCCCGACCCCTCCCAGTTGCGCAATTATGAGGTGAATGTACTTGTAGATAATTCTGAGACTACCAAGCCTCCAGTTGTTGTAGAAACTACCCCCACATTCAGGAACCTGTTCGGGACGATTGAGAGAGTGATCGACCAACAGGGGGTATGGTATTCGGATTATCGCCACATTAAGGCGGGCAGTCTGCTAAAAGCCAATGGTGGCTACCTTGTCATAAATTCTCGTGACCTTCTGATGGAGCCCGGAGGTTGGCAGACTCTCAAACGAAGTCTAAGAAATCAGGTCACAGAAATTCAGACTGAGCCTTACAGTTTCATTTTCAACTCTGCTCTCAAGCCTCAGAGCATCCCCATCAATCTCAAGGTGATAATGATAGGGGACCCTGAAATATATGACCTTCTGCACTGGTATGACGAAGATTTCCGGAAGATATTCAAAATCAAGGCCGATTTTGACTCTTCAATGTCCAACAGCGAGACTAACATTCAGAAACTGGTAGGTTTTCTGGCGCGAATAATTGAGGATGAAGGACTTTTACCAGCAGACGCTTCGGCAGTCGAGGCTGTCGCCAAGCTGGCAATACGGTGGGCCGGCCGCAAGAAAAAGATCACTGCGCAATTCGAACGGATTGCAGATTTGTTACGAGAGTCTGACCATGTTGCGCGTAAATCCGGATGTGAGGTGATCACTGCTCAAAATGTCGAAAGCGCAAACAAGGACCGCATAGAACGTGTCAGCATGTATGAGGACAAGGTCCAGGAATTCATTGAGGACGGGATAATAATGATCGACACTCAGGGTGGGAGAATAGGCCAAATAAATGGACTAAGCGTATATTCCCTGCCAGAATTCTCTTTTGGACGTCCATCACGCATCACCGTCAAGACAAGTATGGGTAAATCCGGGATAATAAGCATAGAGAAAGAAGCGGAGTTATCAGGATCGAGTTATGACAAGGGTGTGCTTATACTCACCGGCTTTCTCCGTGATAGATTTGCGCAGAACAAGCCTCTCAATCTCACGGCCAGCATAACATTCGAACAGTCCTATTCCGGTGTTGATGGAGATTCGGCCTCATCAACCGAGCTGTATGCCCTCATGAGTTCGTTGGCTGGTTTGCCTATAGACCAGGGAATAGCAGTCACCGGTAGCGTGAACCAGCATGGAGAGGTTCAGGCGATAGGAGGAGTAAATCAGAAGATCGAGGGCTTTTACAAGGTTTGCAAGGCAAAGGGCTTGACCGGAAAACAGGGTGTCATGATTCCTCGCACAAACATTGGCGACCTGGCTCTGGCCCAGGAAGTGATTGACTCGGTAAAAGACGGTTCCTTCAGCGTATGGGCTGTGGAATCCGTAGATCAGGGCATTGAAATTGTGACGGGCATTCCTGCCGGTGAAAAAGATGCAGAAGGGTTGTATCCGGAAGGGACAGTCAATTTCCTTGTAGATAAACGCCTCGAAGATCTTGCCAAGGGCCTCAAGGAATTTGAAGAGGGACCGGACGAGGAAGAAGTAGAGGAAGAAGAGCAGCCTGAATCCTCGGGATGTGATTGCTGACAAGGAATCCTCAGTTTTAACCTTTATGTTCGGCCGAACAGGAATCTGATAAATTCTGTTCAACATCCGTAGCCAATGGAGCCCGCAGTTTTTTGCGGGCTTTTTATTTGCCGGTTCATGAAACCTTTTGGACAGCGAAGCATCTTAATGTTTGCCGATGTATTTTGTCGGGAGGTTAATATGGAATATTGGACGGAATCAGATGGTTTGAAACTTTACCTGGCGGAAATAGACCGTTACCCGATACTCTCGCGTGAGCGAGAAAACGAATTGGCACTACAATACAAGGAAAACGGTGACTTGAATGCTGTCAATGAACTCGTTACATCCAATCTCCGTTTCGTAATAAAGGTGGCGTTGGGGTACAAGAATTATGGTGTGAGAATAATGGATCTGATTCAGGAAGGTAACCTCGGGCTAATCAAGGCTGTTGAGCGTTTTGATCCCGACAAAGGTTACCGTCTCATATCTTATGCTGTCTGGTGGATCAAGGCATACATTCAGAATCACATAATTAAATCATGGTCTCTGGTCAAAATGGGGACAACGCAGGCCCAGCGTAAACTGTTCTACCGCATAGGGGATTTGCCTGAGGCCACAGATACCGACGACCACTCCGAAAACGTGACTCAGCTAGCAGACAGGATAAATGTGTCTGAAGAAGAAGTTTTCGACATGTGGTCCAGACTCAAATGCAGGGATCTATCTTTGGATGACATGCTGGGTGAAAATTCCAGAGATTCTTTTGCAGATACCCTAAAAGACGAGACCATGAATCAGGAACTGGCGTTGTCTGAGATTCAGCAACAGGTGTGCCTGGAGGATTGGGCTGACAAGGCGATGGAGACCCTGAATCACAGGGAGAGATACATTATTCAGAAACGGATTCTGTCTGAGCAGCCAGAAACTCTAAAGGAACTGGGCGAGCATTTCGGGGTTACCAGAGAGCGGGCTCGTCAGATCGAGAGAGCCGCCTTGCAGAAGTTGAAAGGAAACTTCCTGCATTCAGAGCTTGCAGCGGCGTAATTCCTCAAAAGCTTTAGATGGTCGGCGGCGAATTGTTTCAAGCCGCCTTTTTTATTTGAAAAACCAGGGACATCATTCCCTGAAGGTTGGATCTCTCGGGATTTCGTAAGTGTTTTTTGGGGCTTTGAAAGGGCTCTCCTTGCCGTCCTTGGTTTTAAAGTTTGCGTCCATCAGGGACGCGCAGCCACTCAAAAATACAAACACACTCAATGCCGCAATAAATCCAGAAATTTTACCGATTAACATAACTTACGCCCAATTAAGGATTCTTTTTTTGAGGCGCATGTTGAATTTGAACATTGTATGAACTCATCCACAGGCGCTATTATGCTTCATGGAGTAGGGAAAACTCATGAACAGGGAGTTGGTTGATGGAATCGATGCCGTTTCTCCATGCTAACAACATCTTCACAATTACTTTCGAGGACGATCTGGCATTTGTCGAGGTCAGATCAATCCTGGACCAATTGCTGGAACTCAACGCTTTCAGAGCAGATACCCAGGAATTAGAAGGTTATTACAGTCTCGTCCATGAAGAGACACTTTTCCGGGTATGGGTTTCAGAAATGGAAGTTATCATTCAAAAAACGACATCCAAATTGTAACTGAATCGATTGTCGGTCACGCTGCGGTCAATAACTGTGCGATGCGTGCCCTGACAAAATCCACATCCGGAGCTTCCGGGAATATTTTAAGATACTGCTTGTATGCTTGCGCAGCCTCCTTGTTCTTTCCCATAGCCTCATAGATTCTTGCGATCCGCACGTGGGCTTCTCTACGGTATGGGGAAGTCGTGTCTCTGGCAAACTGTTCGAAAAGGGTAATGGCCTTGTCATAGTTGTTCAGGGCGAAGAGTGTCTGGGCAATATTGTATTGTACCAGAGGGCCGAAGCCGTGTTTTGCAAGGCTCGTACTCAGGGCTTTTGAATATTTGTCCAGCGCTTTGTCATACATGGCGCCTTTATAGAGAACATGCCCGCTATATAGAATGGCGAGATCCCCACTGACGTAGCCGCTATAATCTTTAGCAATCAAATCAAATTCAGCTAGAAGTTTCTCGAGGGTTTCTTTGGCAGGCTGATTGGCAGAGGCCGCTTCTTTTTCAAAGTTACGCACGGCAATTTGAAAAAATTCGTGACCACGAGCCTCTTTTCTCGACTGATAGGTGTAATAACCCATACCTATGACCAAAGCCAGGATCAAAACTATAACCAAAGAAACAAGAATATTCGGGTTTTCTTTTGTAAATTTTATTACCTGACTTGTTGTACTAATGAATTCATCTGGTTCGTTCAGCAGTTCTTTTCTACTGAGCTTTTTTTCAGCCACAACTCACCTCATACGATTACAGTTCAAAACATGTAACCAAGAATATGAAATAACATAAATGGATAGCCCATCTACCCGGTTAAGTCAATCCTAACAGCAATGGCACACTAAATTTGGTCATAACACCACGTATCTTTCAGGAAATTTGATGTTCAGTGACACGTTTTTTGTGAATCCGGATAGTTGTGAAGCTATCCGACCAACACCGCTGACGCTTCTATAAGAAAGAGGGATATGATAGATTATAATATTTATGAATGTGACCCCACTTGAAGGAACTGATCTACGAAAATGTCAGAGCAGGTTTTAGACGAAATAATCCACTTCATATCTTCCAGTAGCCATCCCGGGGCTGTGTACGGTCTCAAGGGTTCCGCCGGCTCATACCTGATAGCCTCAGCCGTGAAGAGGGGTTCTCCTACTATAATAAAGGTTGAACTGGACTCGGACGCATCATCCAGTAGCGCACGGGACACAGGTTTTTTTCTGGGACTTGATGAGACGGCATATTCCACTGTGGACTCAAAAATATGTCATTATCCATCCACCAGCACTCAACCCTACTCTTTTGCCGCTTTTGAATCTGATGTCTGGATCAATCGTGCGGCTGCCATGTACAATCTTTCAGAGGGTCAAAAACCGCGCTTGTTGACGATATCACTGGATTCTCTTTTGAGGAAGGTGGTTCCGCGAAAATCCTTTTTGTCCACACTGCTGAATCTGGCAGTGGGGCAGGAGCTTGAGCGAGAATACATACTTGAAGCGTTGAAAGACGCCGGCTATAGAAGGGCTCCGCTAGTAGAGGATGTAGGGGATTTCTCTGTCAGGGGTTATATCATCGACCTCTTTTCTCCTCTGTATTTCAATCCGGTTCGAATAGAACAGTCAGGCGATTTGATCGATTCAATAAGATTTTTTGATCCTGTTAATCAGCGATCAAAGGACTCTGTCCAGGAAATTACGATCAGCCCCGTCAATGCATTCATCATACATGAATCCTCTGTGGACAAGGGAATTGAGAGATTTGTAGAAGCCTGTGAACGCCATGGAGTAGAAAAGCGAATCAGGCAGGGTTTACTGGAAGATCTCAAGATAAGGGCCAGATTTCCAGGAGCCGAAAATTACCTCCCATATTTTTTTGAAGCCCTTGAGCCAATTATCTCTTACTTTCCGTCTGATTCAATCATGGTTCTTCCGGACATGGAAACAACCCAGAGGACAATAGAAGAACTCTGGGATGAAATTGAGCAGGGTTACAAAAATGCCCTGGAGTCGGGGTTTCCTGTTCCAGACCCCACTGACCTCTATCTGACGGGGAATGAATTACTAGAACGCATCAAAACATTCAGAAATGTTATTTTTGGGGATCTTGAACTAGCTGGTGATAACTTACAAAGTTTCAGGTTGGACTGCGTTTCCAATGCGGATATCCGTTCAGGCCTCGTCAAGTCTCAGGCTTTTGATACGGCCATGTCAAATCTTGTAAAGAAATTCACGTCATGGAGGGATGTGGGCTGTGCTGTTAACCTGATTAGCCATACGCAGGGTCAGGCAACACGTCTTTTGAAATTACTCGAACCGTATTCCATAGGGTTGGATTTCGGGGAAACGCAGTTTAACGTTTCTAACACCTCATCCAGCATTACACCTTCAATTTCTCTTTTCGTGGGTGATCTGTCCTCAGGATTCCGGGCGGAGCGATCTGGACTGGTCTTTTTGACAGAGGAAGAAATTTTTGGCGCCCGAGTAAGATCTTCTTCCAAGAAAAGGGCTCGAGGACTTTTTATTTCCTCTTTGGATGACCTCTCTGAAGGTGAATCTGTCGTTCACGAAGACTACGGCATAGGGGTCTTTAGAGGACTGGTCAAGAAGGAATTTGACGGCATCACCAGCGAGGTAATGGTCATTGAGTATGCCGGGGGTGATTTGCTTTATCATCCGGTGGAAAGACTCCAGA
>CALDNG010000462.1 GCA_937915285.1 uncultured Desulfomonile sp.
GTGGCATTCCTGGAACTAGCTGATATCGCCGCAATATCTGTCCCAATCGGATTGATGGCCGGTCGAGTAGGCAATTTTATAAACGGTGAACTATATGGCAGGGTTACAAGTGCGCCATGGGGAATCGTGTTCCCTGATGGAGGGCCACTGCCACGGCACCCTTCCCAGCTATATGAGGCCGTGTTTGAAGGCCCTATACTGTTCCTCATCCTGTGGCTCTTAAGACGCAGGATGAATGTGAATGGCGGCATACTGTCTCTTTTCATTATTTTCTACGGTCTTTTCAGGTTCTGTATCGAATTTTTCAGGGAACCTGATGTTCAATTGGGGTACCTGTATTTCGGTCTGACCATGGGACAGATACTGTGCCTTTTAATGATAATCGGCGGGCTTACTCTCATGTTCACTCTTAGGCGGCTGAACGGATCAAGGAATGAGTCGCCGGGCCTGTCGTAATCATGAGTTGTGATCAAAATTCATTCCCTGGAAGTGAGAATCAGGATGAAATCTACAATTAATTCAGCCAGAACTATCTTGAAGGTCTGTGCACTGGTTGTAATAATTTCCGGCTTTACAGGATATGCGGCCGTTTCTGCCGGCCAATCAAACCACGCACAGGTCTTCGGCGCTCCCAAACTGGTTCCCACTGCTCTGGACTCATTCGAGATTCAGGACGAATTCATTCCGGTTCGCCCTGACATAGCCAAGTCATTCTTAAATCCGGTTGAACTCGGACTAACGGTGCAAACCAAAGAACTTCAGCCTGTAACGAATGCAACCGATGCCCAAGCCGCAACCGAAAATAGCCCGAACAAACTTGAAAAGAATTCCTCGCCTGCAGGCAAGATTGAGCCGGGTTCCAGTGCAGGGCCAGAGGAGCCAAAAGCCGTGTCAAAGAAGCCGGTCACGCTGAATGATTTGGTAAAAGCGGCCACTGATTACAGGTCCGCCGGTGATCTCGGGAAAGCCCTGGATAGTCTTGACCAGGCCGCAAAGATGGCCGCCTCCAACTCGGATAAAAAAGCAGAGGCGCTGATATTGCGTTCAGCGGCTGAGACGGCCAAAGAACTAGGACAAGGCGATAGGGCATTGAGCTACATCAGCAGAGCCATAGAGATCAATAAGAGCTTGAAGAATGCTCGCGGCAGAAGCCTTGACCTCATTGTCGCAGGGAAAATACTTCAGGACAGGCAGAAATACCCAGAGGCGCTGTTTTCCTTTGAAGAGGCCCTGAAAATCCTTCCGGCGTCCGAGATTTCAGAGACCCCTGTGATACTTGGCAGGATGTCAGCCATACATGTTGAGCTTCAGAAGTATCAGGAGGCGTTGAGCGATCTGCACCGGCTCGGAGTTTTCCTTGCCAAGACCAACGACCAGTTGGCCCTTGCAAATAACCATTTAAAAATTTCGCAGGTTCTAGCCCTCAAATCAGATCAGAAGAACGCCAGGGTAGAGCTGAAAAAGGCTGAAAAGATATACAGGGAACAGAATAAGTCGCAACAGCTCGGAGAAACTCTGCTCAGGATAGCATACCTGGATCAGTTACTAGGCGAATCCAAGGAGGCCGTCGCGGCTTTGTCGGAGGGACAGAAACTACTGGGCCAATCAGAAAAGTCTGAATCAGGCGCCTTGTCCATGTATGTGACCGGTATGAACCTTTATGCGGAAGGAAAGACCGAGGCAGCAGTCAAAAGCCTCACTGAGGCCCTGGAAAAATTCACCCAGTCAAAAGACAGGGAAATGGCTCAGAGGGTGAGGTTCAATCTTGCGCTTATTAACGTTGAATCCGGAAAATTCGCGATAGCCCAGGAACATGCGCAGAGAGTGATTCAGGACGCCAAGTCCGTGAATGTTCCGGAGTGTGAAGCGGGAGCCTTGATCATACTGTCTGAGGCAAATATGCGCACCGGCAGTTTACGAAAGTCATTGGAATTAGCTCAGGAGGCTTTGAACCTATCAAAAAGAACCGGCGCCAAGGACAAGGCCATAATGGCAAGGCTGTTGATGGCCGAAGCATATGGGGATCTTGGTTCCCCATCGACATCGGTCAAACTCCTCAAAGAAGCCATTGACGATGCCAAGACTGGTGTCAGTCGCAAGACTGCAGATCATGTGAGGTTATCAATAGCCAAATTCAGACTTTCCCGTGAATCGACGGAAAAGGCTATTGAAAGCGCTAATGAGGCGCGAAAAGGTTTTGTTGAATCCAAGGATGTTCTAGGCATTGCAGAATCCGATCTCATCATCGGTATGGCCTACGAGTTGTCTGGAGAGAGTGAGAAGGCCAGCGCCCCGTTGAAAAATGCGCTCGCTGCTTTTAACGGCTTGAACGACTCTTACGGTATAGGCAGGACTCTCACGGCATTCGGGGTCCATTACAAGAATCTGGGCGATTATGAAAATGCGCTCAATTCTTTCACCCGTAGCCTGGAGATTCGCAAGCAGATTTCCGATCGTCGTGGTCAGGCCGCCAATCTGGCAAATATCGGAAACCTGGTCAGAAGGAAAGGTCAAACCCAGGAGGCGGTTGACTATCTCAAGCAGGCATTGGTCATTTTTCAGGAAACTGGCGACAAAAAAGGTGAAGCCGATGTTTACACGAATGTAGCTCACATAGAGGTTTCAGAGTCGTCATCGACGGGGGCGCTCGAAAAATTCAAAAGGGCGCTGGAACTCCACAAGGAAGTCTCGGATACTCGAGGAGCGGCGATTGACCTGGTAGGTATAGGCGGTATCTATATGGCCCGCGGTGAGATCGAGAACGCGGCCGTCTATTTCAGGGAAGCTGACGCATATACAAAGAAGGTAAACAACCCAAGGGCGGAAATAGCTCTTTACTCGGAATTAGCCATGTTTCACAGGGCAAAACGTAACAATTCTGAGGCGCTGTCAAATCTGAAACGTGCCCTGGATCTTGCGACAAAAATCAAGGATACCAATGCCATCTCAGCGCTTAACGTAAAAATTGCGGGACTGCTGGAGGATTCAGGAGACTATACAAAAGCTCTGGCTCTCCTGAACCAGTCACTGGATCAGATGATCAAGCAGGGTGACAAGAGAGGCGAACTTTGGGCAATCGGCGCCATAGGCATAATCCAGGCAAAAATGGACGACTATGAGGGCGCATTGAAAAACCTCAGCCAGGCAGCAAAGCTCAGATCCCAGATAGGAGTAACCCCCGCTCGATCGCAGGAAATAGACTACTACCTTGGAGAAATTTATGAGGGGTTTGGTGACTATGAGCGGGCGTTGGAAAGTTATCACCAGGCGCTTTCCCTGTCTGAGACCAGAGGCGCCGATGTGCTTGTAGGACGTATATATGATCGTATCGGAACCATATATTACAGGACCGAAGAATATCCGAAGGCCAGGGAGTTTCTGGAAGAAGCTCTAAGGACTCATAACGAGACCGGCGCACTGGAAATGCAAAAGATCGAACTGATAAGGCTGGGCGATATTGCCAGTAAAATGAACGACCTTGAAGGCGCCCTCAAATATCAGCAAAGGGCATTGACTCTTACCCGCGAGACCAAAGACCGCAAGAGTGAGGCCAGGACTCTAACCAGAATCGGCACACTCAACCAGTCCATGGGCAAGCCGAGGGGCGCTCTTGAGGAATACAAGGAAGCCATGAGCCTGAGGTCCAGCCTTGGCGACCGACGCGGGGTTAACGAGAATCTGCTCCAGATATCGATGTTGGCAACAACCCTCGGAGATTATGATTCGGCTTTGACGGATTTGAAGAGAGCCCTTGAAATTGCTCAGGCTTCAGAAGACAGGAGCATGCTCTGGAAGGGCTACTTCATCCTCGGGAGAACACTGGAGGAAAAGAAAAACTTTGGTGAGGCCCTGGAAGCATACCGTAAATCTCTCAGCATCGTGGAGGCAATGGAGGCCGACTATACCGAGGAATCAGATGAAGATGATTTCATTTTCGGTGGGAAAACGACACTTTTTGAGACAACCCTGAGGGTGATGATGACTCTGGCAAAAAAAGATCCCGGTGGCGCCTACGACAGCAGGGCCCTGAGAATTGCCGAAAGCCTCAAATCCTCATCCTTCGAGAATACTCTGGCACGTATAAATGTTGAAAACTTTTCAGATGTCCCCAACGATCTGCTGATCAAGGAAAAAAGCCTCAAACTCTCGTTAAAGAAACTCAACGAAAAACTAATGGAGGAACGTTCCAAGGCAGACCCAAACCAGGCTACAATCAGGAAGCTGATAGAGGAAAGAAAAACCAAGGAAAAGAGTTACGGAATCCTTCGCGAACAGTTCGCCAAAGAATATCCGGCTTATGCGGACCTGAAACGCCCTAGGCCAATGTCTGCCCACGAGCTACAGAAATCACTGGATCCGGATGAAGCCATCATTCAATATACAGTTACCAGGGGAAGGACTTATGTCTTCGCAATAGATAAGCAGCGTTTCCATACCTTCTCGGTAGATTATCCGTCCACGGAAATGGAGAAAGACGTTGATTCCCTAGTTAGGCCTCTCCAAAAACTTGATACACAGTCAAGCTGGGACCCCTCGGTGGCATACAAAATATATTCGAAGATATTTCAGCCAGTTGAATTCATCTTGAATGGCAAGAAGACCGCAATCATAGTTCCTCATGGCCCATTGACTAACCTGCCTTTCGAGATACTGGTAGACTCAAAATCCCATCAGTCCAAGAGATTCTGGTCAGCCAATGACAGGCCTTCATTCCTCGTGGAAAAGTATGCGTTCTGTTACGAACCTTCCTCATACCTCCTGGCCTGGTCTCGCAAGATTCACAAGAGCAAGCGACCGGGATGGAACATGGTAGCTTTCGCAGATGCCTTATACAGCGATTCTGAGAAGAGCCGCGAACTGAATCCAGGGGCCCAGAGACTGCTCGGATCCCTGAACGCTACCCCTTACTCATCCAGGGGCGACTATCTCAAACCTCTACCTGGAACCAGGAAAGAGGTTTCCGAAGTAGTGCGTCTGGTAGGAGGTCCGACTCAGGTCTATTTCGGACAGGAGGCCACTGAAACACTATTCAAGAAAGCTGATCTCTCGAGGTACGCATACATTCATCTGGCTACTCATGGCGTTCAGTTGAAAGGCGCAGGCAAGTTTCAGCAACAACCTGCCATAGTGTTCTCAATTTACGGTGACCGGGAGAGTGACGGATTTCTGCAGCTTGGAGAAGTCTTTGGCTTAAAGCTCAACGCAGACATGGTTGTAGTGTCGTCCTGTCTGACTCCGACAAAGATGTCATCAGGGGAATCTTCAGGCCTTTACGAACTGGCCCGGGCCTTTATGTTTGCTGGGGCCGATTCAGTGATATTAAGCATGTGGCAGGTCAATGATGACAGCACAGCGAAGCTTTTCATAGAAATGTACAGAAACCTGGCGGAAGCCTCCAAGGCGGAGTCGTTACGCAAGGCGAAACTGGATCTGCTAAGGAGTCCCGGAACAAGCCATCCCTACTATTGGGCGCCGTTCGTGCTCATCGGGAACTGGAAAGTTAAATTCGGTCCAAATCTTAACAAGGAAGCCCCGGACGGCGTGGGGTTCAATTCCGTATCGACATGGCGTAAACTGTTAAGTATGTAATGGGTAACCGATCCAGTGTCGAAGACATTGTCAAGACTGTAAACATTGTAGGTCTGGAAATGCAAAAAAGTGTTTTGAACATACTCATAGGAGGCGAAGCCGGACAGGGCCTCGTAACTCTATCGCAGATACTGACTAAGGCCCTGGTAAGGGCCGGTTATAGCATAGTGGTTACGCAAAGCTACCATTCCCGCATACGAGGTGGCCACAACACCTACGCATTGAGGGTAGCAGATTCCGAAATACAGGCTCCGGCCGAGGCCATAGACATACTAGTCGCCCTGAATATGGAGACTGTCGAAATCCATTCCGGAACACTAAACACAAATGGGATTGTTGTTCTTGATGAGGCCCTGGGTATCGGCAATGCTTCACATGTTGCCGTGCCCTTTAAAGCCCTGACCTCCGACAGACACTGGAATGCGACGGCCGTCGGTGTCGTGTCGGAAATACTTGGTTTGGATGAACACATAATTGACAGGGCCGCTCAGGATTTCTTCTCGAAACATTCGGGCATTTCGGTTGAGGACAGCATGAAATCTCTCAATGCTGGAAGGGACTGGATGAAATCCGTCTCCACCGAATCATTCAAACTGGTCAAGCCCGTTGGCAATTCCGGCCGCATGATGATGAACGGGAATGAGGCAATCGCTCTGGGGGCTCTGTCAGCAGGCATGAAAACATGCTGTTTCTATCCGATGACACCGGCCACATCGATATCTGTCGCATTGTGCGAATACGCCAAAAAGATGGGTATCATTGCAGAGCAGGCTGAAGATGAAATTTCTGCCATCAACATGGCGATAGGGGCTTCATTCTGTGGAGCCCCCAGTCTTGTTCCGACTTCAGGCGGTGGTTTTGCCTTGATGGCGGAAGGATTGAGCCTGGCCGGTATGACAGAGACGCCTGTGGTAATTGCTCTTGCTCAGAGACCAGGGCCATCGACAGGTCTGCCCACAAGGACTGAGCAGGGTGACCTCGAATTTGCGCTTCATGCTGGGCATGGAGAATTCACCAGGGCCATTTTTGCCCCTGGGACCGTTGAGGAATGCTTCTGGCTTACTCGTCATGCCTTTGCCATAGCTGATGAATACCGGATTCCGGTCATAATAATGACTGACCAGTTCCTGGCGGACTGTTACCGCTCTGTTGAGCCCTTTCCCGTTCTGGAGTTGGATCATTTGGATGTTTGCAGTGATACTATGGGCGAATCGCTGCCGCACCTCACATACAGGATCACAGAAAATGGGGTTAGCCCAAGGCTTTTGCCGGGATTATCCAAGAACTGCGTAGTGGCTCATAGCTCCGAGGAGTTGGTGATAGCTGACAGTGATGAGCACACAGAGGACGGCCATCTCACCGAAGACCTAAGTGTGAGAATCAGAATGGTCGACAAAAGGAACCGGAAACTGGATGGATTGAAGCAAAAGATCGTCAGACCGACATTCCATGGTGACAGTTCGCCAGATATCCTGATGGTCTGTTGGGGATCAACAAGAGGATCGGTTCATGAGGCCTGCGAACACATCAGAAAGAATGGCACGGAAGCCGGTTACCTTCATTTCTCACAGGTCTGGCCTATAGACTCAGCATCAGTCAATGATACGCTACTTTCCGCCAAGAGCGTGGTGGTGGTCGAGAGCAATTCCACGGGTCAGTTCTGCAGGCTGTTGAGGCGTGAGACTGGTTACCATGCTGAAAAGCAGGTCCTCAGATATGATGGATTGCCCGTAACTCCTGAATATATTCTTGAAAAGCTTGGATCAGGTAAAGAAAATGTTTGAACTAAGAGATTACGGTGATTTCGAAACCGCATGGTGCCCCGGATGTGGGAATCATTCGATCCTAAAAGCGGTCAAAGACGCTCTTTTCCGTCTACAACTGGCGCCATACAATGTCCTTTTTGTCTCGGGGATTGGACAGGCTGCGAAGGCCCCACACTATCTGAAGTCAAACGTATTTAACGGTCTTCATGGCCGTTCCCTGCCTGTGGCTACCGGAGCGCGCATCGGAAATCCAGATTTGAAAGTCATTGTGGAAAGCGGGGATGGCTGTCATTACGGTGAAGGCGGAAATCATTTCCTGGCAGCAATTAGGCGAAATGTTGACATCACTATGTTAGTGCACAACAATCAGGTTTATGGTCTGACTAAAGGCCAGGCCAGTCCAACCTCGGCCACCGGTTTTGTGACTAAAACCCAGCCGCAGGGAGTTTACAACTCTCCTTTTAATCCGCTTCAGGTTGCAGTGGCGATGAAGGCGGGTTTTGTTGCGAGGGGATTTTCCGGCCAGATCGAGCATCTCTCCAACCTCATACAGCAGGGCATAGCACACCGCGGACTCTCGCTGATTGATATTCTTCAGCCATGTGTTTCCTTCAACAAGGTCAATACCTTCGGGTGGTACAACCAAAGGTGCTACATGATCGGGGATGATCATGACCCATTCGATCGTAACAAGGCCCTACTCCTTGCGGATGAATGGGGGGATAGAATCCCAATAGGGGTCATTTACAGGAATGACAGACCAGCTTTCGAAGACCATTTTGACGTTCTCAAACAGGGACCAGCGGCAAAGAGACCCGTTCAAAAGGATGTTCTCAACGGAATCATGAATTCCTACCTCTAGCCACTCGTAAAAATGTTGGGACTGCCCGTGACCAGATTTCTCAGAATTAACGTGTAAAAAGAAATGACGATACGGGAACTGATATTTTTTCTGGATGACAGACCTTGGCTCCTGATTTTCTATTTCGCAGGGACGCCTCTCTTGTCATGGCTCACAGGCGTGATTCATGGAAAGAATAACGGGCGTAATTCTCCCTGGAAATACTTCTACACAATCCTGGTGTACCTTGCTTGCATCCCGGGTGTACTGTCTGCCGTGCTGACCGGATACATCATATTTTTTACCCGAGAGAACCTTCTGGATACTAATGTTCTGGTGCACTTCATCCCCATCGTTTCCATGACAGTGTCGTTGATACTTATTCGTAAGAACGTATCCTTTGATGACGTTCCCGGATTTGACCGCTTATCAGGGCTCATCACCATGATAGCGGTTACTTTCATAGTGGTTCTAGGGATTTATAAGACGAGGTTGTGGGTCGTTTTTGGTGGATCGGTTTTTGTTCTTTTCGCTGTTGCCGTCGGTCTGTTCGCCCTGCTCAAATGGGGAGCCTACACGCTCTTCAGGTCCAGGAATGAACCGAAACTCAAGCGGCCATCCTTTGAAATTAAGAGATAGAGCCTTGCAGAATCGTGCTGATCAAATGCTCAATCTGAAATGCTTTCTGATCCGTGGGCGTCTATACCGTACTCCTTTAGTTTGTTCTGAAGTGTCCTTCTGGTAATCCCCAAAAAACCTGCGCTTCTCGTCCTATTCCCATCATTATGGTCAAGGGTGACTAGTATCAGCTCCTTCTCTAGTTCCCTAATTGTCATACCTGGAGCAATGCCAACCCTTGACGTGGCAGGAATCGTGCTTGCAGACTCGCCGGAAATCGATTCCGGTAATTCAGAGAACGACACATATTCATCCATGGTGAGAATTACGGCTCTTTCAACCACGTTTTCCAGTTCCCTTATGTTGCCTGGCCAGGAATAACGCATCATTGCGTCAAGCGCCCTTGGATGAAAGCCTTTAAGATTTCTGTTATTCTTTTCATTGTAAATCTGGAGGAAGTGATCAATCAGCAACGGAATGTCCTCTTTCCTATCCCTTAGCGGCGGAAGGTTAATAGGCACAACATTCAACCTGTAAAAAAGATCCTCCCTGAAATTACCCTTCTTGACTTCATCTTTGAGTTCCCTGTTTGAAGCGCTGATGACACGAATGTCTACCTTGACTGATCTGGTAGATCCCAACGGTTCAAACTCTCGT
Organism: uncultured Desulfomonile sp.; assembly: GCA_937915285.1. Classification (GTDB taxonomy): domain Bacteria; phylum Desulfobacterota; class Desulfomonilia; order Desulfomonilales; family Desulfomonilaceae; genus CAITZA01. Next base: position 9,472 of record CALDNG010000462.1, read on the forward strand.
TCCTGAAGCACACGCAGCAGCTTTGCCTGGGTAGAAAAAGTCATCTCTCCGATTTCATCAAGAAAGATGGTTCCTCCATCCGCCAGTTCGAATCTGCCTGGTCTCCGACCAACCGCTCCTGTGAAAGCGCCACGTTCATGTCCGAATAATTCACTCTCCAAAAGAGTTTCAGGCAGCGCGGCGCAGTTAATCTTGATGAATCGACGGTCACAGCGGTTCGATCCCTGATGCAACGCATTGGCTATAAGCTCTTTGCCGGTGCCGGATTCGCCAAGTATGAGCACGGAGGCCTCGGTGGGAGCTACCATCGCAACAGTCTCAAGCACCTGCCGCATCTTCTGGGATCGTCCAATTATTCTGGAGGCGTCAAACAGATTCTCAATTCGTCTTTTCTGAAGAATGTTCTCTTCCTTCAGCCTCCAGAATTCCAGAGTCTGCTGCACCTTGATCCTGAGTTCATCTATGTCTAGAGGTTTGGTCAAATAGTCGTGCGCGCCGGATTGGAGCGCCTCAATTGCAGTCTCCACCGAGGCGTATGCAGTAATGATTATCACCGGAATGCCAGGCGATATTTTCTTAATTTGTTTCAGGGCTTCGATGCCGTCCAACTGGGACATCCTGTTGTCCATCAGTATCAGGTCAAAGAACTCCTCTGAAACCCTCGAAATGGCCGTCTTTCCGTCATCCGCCTCATATACATCATATCCATCGAGAGACAGGTTGGCCTGCAACATCTTTCTCTGCGACGGCTCGTCATCTACAACCAGAATTTTTGCTTTGCGCGGTTTCATATATTTCCCATGTAAAAAGTTGGTAGAGTGCGACTAACTACAGACAAGGCCCCCTAAACCGAGCCGCTGGCTGATTTAAGTTCCCCAAAACCGTTGATGTTTTCGTCAATCTCTGGAGCCTGGTAAGTGTTTATGGTGATGGTGAAGCGTGTCCCCTTGCCAATATCTGATTCGACCTCTATTTCGCCACCATGACCTTCTATGATGCTTTTGACAATGGCCAGACCCAATCCGGTCCCTTTTTTCTTGGTGGAAAAGAAAGGATCAAACAATTTATCAATATTTTCGCGTGGTATTCCTTCTCCAGTGTCTTCGGTAATTATCTGGAGCCTGCCTTGATCATCTGTTCGGGCGCTTATGGAAACCGAGCCACCGCGTGGTGTAGCCTCAATGGAGTTTATCAGGATGTTAAGGAATACCTGGGTCATTTGATCTGTGTCCACCAGAGCCAGCGGAAGATCCTCCGAAGCGCTATGCCTCACTATCTGAATGCCCGCTTCATCGGCCTCACGCTCTACAATCCTCACACAATGATCAACGATTTCATCGGCTGAACGAATGCCCAGGCGCGGCTCCCGAGGCTTGGAATAGGCCAAAAGCTTGGATATTACCCGGTTAAGCCTATCCACCTCCGTAAGCATCAGTTCGGTGTAGCGGTAATCCTCCGGCTCGAGTTTCAGCTTCTTCTGGAAATACTGTATGAATCCGCGGATAGAATTAAGAGGGTTTCGTATTTCGTGGGCAACCCCGGCAGAAAGCCTGCCAAGCGCAGCAAATTTCTCACTCAATATGACTTTCTGCTCAAGCTCCCGGATAACAGTCATATCACGCAAAATTACAACAGCGCCTCGAGCAATCGATGAATCGGGGTCCTTGAGTGGGGACACCGACAGGTTGAGGAAGCTCTTACCCCTTCCTTCAACCGATATCTTGACTTCCTTCTCGAGAATAGACTCTGAGTCTGTCAAAACCTGCCTGATCTCATCCTCCACCGGCAATAAACCGGATATAGGCCTTCCATCAATCTCTTCCTTAGTCTTTTTAAGAATCTCAAGCGCTGTAGGATTGAATGTCGCTACTCTCAGCGATCTATCTACTGTGATCAGACCATTGGCCATGCTCTCAAGGACATTTCTGGTGTAGGTGCGCATCTCGTCCAAGGTCCTGCGAACCAGGTAGGCGTTCTGAACCACAAAGATGAAATACACCCCTGCTGAGCCAATTATGAAAAGCACTCCGCCCATGAAAATGGCAAAAATCAGTTCCTGACGCCTGATCTCCTTGAATCGGTCCATCTTCAAACCGAGAAAAAGAACCTGCTTCTTCTCTTTGTCAAAGATATCAAGTAATTCCTGTCCAATTCTCGTGTGCTTTGCAATGATTTCAGTCTGAGCGAGCTGATCAGGAAACGGAGTGAAAGGCTTCCATATCTCGAAAATGGTCCTGCCGTCAGATATCTCCCTGGTAAACGACATCGGCTCACCTGTTCTGATGACAGCCTTGACCGTGTTCAATTCCTTTCCCATCAACAATCTGAGGCCAATCTTGGCAGGCTCACTGTGGGCAACTATTATGCCATCGCTGTTGATCAGTCCTACCCATTCAACATCCGGATCCTTTGCCGCCTGCTCTATGAGCATTTGCAAATACTCTATGCCCCAATCCCCCTCCATGAAGCCGGTTCTCGTTCCAGCCTCAAGTGTCCGTATTACCGAAACACCCTGTCTCGCAGTGAATTCTTCCATGCGTTCATTCTGGGCATTGATGTTGCGAATCGTAAAAATGATGACTATCGCCAGCAACATTATCGCCACAAGAACGATTGACACCACGGGTAAATACTTCAAGAGGCCTCTTATGTTCATAAACCTGCTCATGCCTAATTCCCAAGGCGTCCAAACAAATGCAATCAGAAGTGGCCGATTGTCGCGACGTGCGCTCAAATCAATCGGACGCCAGACCTTCGGAAACCTTTAAACCGACCTTATAGACACCCCTGCTTAAAGTAAACTCGCTAATACGACCAAGCGATCACCTGTTTCTCTAACACATTAGCACACTCCTTACTAAATTATTATCTTCATCAATTATAGTAAAAAATTATTGATATGTTAAGCATGTTATGCTATTCAGCGGTTTAATAAATGAATATAACACTTCATTTATTTTGAAGAAAAATGTATTAACTTTTTTTATTTTTTGTGGATGCGGGTTCTGGATCTGATGTGAAGCATTTGTTTTTTGCATTACGCTGTCACGTCTGAAGAGCATGCGCATGGTTTGGCGACGGAAGGGATTCTGTTTTTATTTGATTCAACGTTATTTGTTGGATCTTTCATATCAAGTTTTTCACTAGCGGGTAATGCTTCATGAACACAAACACGGAAACGTCTCAGTTGACATTGGTAAGCAGGGGCAGGGAACTTCTAGAGCGGGGTGATGTCTCTTCGGCGGTGGCTTTTTATGGCAAGGTTTATGATCCTGAATCGACGGACGAGACGGAAGCGCGCTCGATGTTGATCGAAGGGCGTTCTAATCTTGCAAAGAAATTTCTACCAGAGGCCTTGGACTGTTTTGAGGAAGCTTTACTCATGGGGTCTGAAATTCAGCGTAGGCAGGCTTTGGACGGAATTTCGTCGATTGGAGCGATAAGGGCTCAACAAGGCATATTGACTTCAAGGCTGAAGTCTGGTCTCAAAAGATTACTTGGAAAGGAATCAGAGGCTCTAATTGGTCTGAATTTGGTTTCGGATGATGAGAACATCGTATTTTTGTCTGAAGACTCGTTCAACGGTCTTCCGGGTCAGTTGGCGAAAGCGGCCAGAATAATCAGGGTTCCATCAAGGCTTTCGGTTGTGGCGGCGCCTATGAATGCCCGAAGATGCATAGCTTTTACAACAGAGGACGACGTTGATTTCATACTTGAACTGGCGGAAAGTCTTGTGGGTAAACGCCATACCGATTCGTCCGCGGTTTATGCTCAGTCCCATTCCTGAAAAACTGTAGCAGCGCCAGACGATTCCTGCTCGCTTTCCATCAATAGACTTGACACCAACCGCTGGATTAATTACACATTCGCTGACAGGAAACGAGCATTATCCGAAAGGCAGAGCAATTGCGTGTACTGGCGCTGGACATAGGGTCAAAACGAATAGGCATGGCTGTCAGCGACGAACTAGGTTTTACGGCCCAAGGTCTGAAAACTCTCGAATCAAAGGGCCATGACAATGATATCAAGTCGATAGCCGCCACGGTAAATGAATTAAACGTAACCGAGATAGTGGTGGGGATGCCGTACAACATGGACGGTTCCGAGGGGCCTCAGGCAAAGAAGGCTCTGGAAATCATGGCGGAACTCGAGCAAGTTACGTCTGTCCCTGTTTACAGGTGGGATGAGAGAATGTCTACCATGGCCGCCGAACGAATGCTTCTTGAGGCTGACATGAGTAGGGCCAAGAGACGCAAGGTCATTGACAAGGTCGCTGCGACCATTATCCTTCAGGGTTACCTGGATAGCAAAAGAGTTTGAGGTCTTTTCCCGGAATGAAACTCTCATTATCTACAATAATCAAAAGTCTATTTCTTTTGGTGTTGCTGGGTGTCATGGCGATTGGAGGGCACCTC
>CALDNG010000463.1 GCA_937915285.1 uncultured Desulfomonile sp.
GCGACCACCGAGATCTACACTCTTTCCCTACACGACGCTCTTCCGATCTCCAGTCATCTATCTCGCCTTCAGCAAGCGCTCCATAATTTATGAGGGCTTCCCTTACTGTCATCCTGTTCCAGGGTGGTGTCAAATCGACTTCAGTGTTTCCGTAAATGAATTTTGAGCCTCCGGTTATCTCAATGGCCAGGGACGACAACATATCCTCTGTCAAACCCATGAGGTCTTCATAGGTTGCGTAAGCTTCATAAAATTCCAGCATTGTGAATTCCGGATTGTGCTGGGTCGATATCCCTTCATTCCTGAAATTACGGTTGATTTCGAAAACCCTCTCAAAACCGCCCACTAGGAGTCTCTTTAAATAAAGCTCCGGCGCTATGCGCAGGTAAAGGCTTCGGTCCAGAGCATTATGATACGTTTCAAAGGGTTTTGCAGTAGCGCCTCCTGGAAGAGCCTGCATCATCGGGGTTTCAACTTCCAGAAAGCCACGATCAGTGAGAAAGTTTCTCAAAAAACTTATGATGCGGCTTCGGGTGACCACGATATCTCTTGATGACTGATTGACAATCAGGTCCAGGTATCGTTGACGATATCGTGTTTCAACGTCAGAAAGACCGTGCCACTTCTCAGGTAGAGGCCTTAACGCCTTAGTCAATAATATAAAACGCTCTACCAGAACACTGGTCTCACCAGTCCTGGTCTTGAACGGCTTACCCTCAACCCCTATAATATCGCCAATATCCAGCTTTTTGGCTATCTTATACTCTTCTACACCTACGGTGTCTCGTCCCAGGTAAATTTGAAAATCGCCGGTTAAATCCCTGATTCTCATGAAGGCAGCCTTACCCAACAGCCTTATGGCCATTATTCTGCCGGACATCATTATTTTATTTTCAAGTGTTTGATTTTCACTCAGATAGTCGTAGCTTTCCCTGAAACTTTTTGAATCTGTTTGCGGCCTGAAGCCGGTAGCGTAAGGTGAAATGCCCTGCTCTGTTAACTCTTGTATTTTCTTGAGTCTGACCTCTGTGAGGGATGAAGCTTGAGTGTTTTTCGTATGTTGAGAGGAATCCGACAATTTGCTAATTCTCCTAAAAATTTACCTTAATTGAGCGAGCTTTTTACCTTTTTTGGACACAAAAGTCAAGACCGACAGGGAAACGGGTGTTTTTTCACATCAGTCGAGCGTTTATATCCATTTCTTCTTGCGAAAAAACATGATCATGGTCGCTGCAACGGTAATGGCTATTATAATTACCATTGGATACCCGTAACCCCATTTTAGTTCCGGCATGTTCTCAAAACTCATGCCGTACCAACCACACAGGAATGTTAAGGGTATGAAAATAGTAGATATTATGGTCAGGAATCTCATCGTCTCACTGAGCCGGTTATTAACACTGGAGAGGTAAATGTCTATCATCCCCGAAGTGATGTCCCTGAATGCTTCAACGGTGTCAATAGCGTGTATGGCATGATCAAACAGGTCCCGAAGATATGGCCTCAACGACTCATTGATGAAAGGAGTGTCCCCGACTAACATCCTGCTGACCATCTCCCTCAATGGCCAGAGTGACTTACGGATGAATATCAGGTCCGTCTTTAGCTGATGTATCGACCCTAGGGTTGTAGTGGTCGGCCTATAAACCAGCGCGTCCTCTATGTCCTCAATTTGATCACCGATTTTTTCTAGGACAATAAAATAGTTGTCAACAATTACATCGAGGCAGGAGTATGTCAGATAATCTGACCCTCCTTCCCTCAACCTTGATTTATTGACTTTGAGACGCTGAACAACCGAATCGAACATTGGCCGGTCCGAATCCCGGAATGTAATTACAAAATTCTTTCCCATTATTATGGAAACCTGCTCGGCCTCCGAGCGATCCTCACCGTCAATATACCTCAGGCTCCGAAGCACGATAAGCACGTAATCGCCAAAATCCTCAAGTTTGGGCCTCTGAGTGGAATTCAATATGTCTTCCACCGCCAGACCATGAATGTTAAATTTCCTGCCAACTGCCTCTATTGCGCCGGCATCAGCCAGCCCCTTAACGTCAAGCCATGTAATTCTGCTGTCATCATAGTACTTGTCCAGAAGTTGAACATCAATCGACTCATGAATTTCAATTCTGATATTGTCGTATTGAAAACAGTCTATTCGTGTCGGAAAAGAAGTATCCTCTCCAATAAAGACCAGGTCTCCCGGACCAGAGACCGGCCTGTGACGTTTGCTCCTCTTACTTCTGGAATACATGACAACAGCCCCTATAAATACATGCAAATACTTCTTGACAAATCCCCTGAATTGACGGCACGATTCGGACATGTCATTATAACACAAGATGGCTATCGCAAACGTTTAAGGCTAACCAACCATGGTGAGTATTCTTCCAATCGTCCGGGAACAGTCTGTTTTAGAGTCCATTGAAGGTTTTTATTCCTACTGGAGCGGTGTGGCGTCTTGCGATGAGCTGTGACAATAGTCTAGCTTGCTTTCAAGACCCACCTCAACAAGGTGGGTTTTTTATTTTTGGCTTATGAAGGGGCAAAAATGCGTCTACATGGTTCATTCTATCCTCCGGGTGACAAATCAGTTTCTCATCGGATAGTTTTGATATCGCTTATTTCTACAGGAGCGTCGCAAGTTCAAAATTTTTCGGGCGCCAGGGATTGCATGACTTCCGTGAGGGTAGTCAATGAACTCGGAGGCGAGATAGTAGTTTCTCCTGAAAAAATCAGGGTCACGGGACTCGGGCGAAAACTCAAAACCGGAGTCCGGCTGGACTGTGAAAATTCGGGAACAACCATCAGGCTTCTAATGGGAATATTAAGTCCGAATATTGGAGAGTTCTTTCTGGACGGGGATGATTCATTGAGAAACAGACCCATGGAGAGAGTCGCTGCCCCGCTCCGGCTCATGGGAGCAAATGTAAGTTGCTCTGAGTCAGGTAAACCTCCTGTAAGGATTATAGGGTCTCCTTTAAGTGGGATAGAATATCAACTTCCTACGCCAAGCGCTCAGCTCAAAAGCGCTATTCTTCTAGCGGGGATTCAGTCATCGGGAGACACCGTTCTAATTGAGAAAATACCGAGTCGCGATCATACTGAAATACTTCTAAGAAGTTGCGGAGCGAATATCGAAAAGACATCCCTGGGCTGGAAGGTGAGTGAATCGTCACTCATCATGCCACCTGATTACTACGTGCCGGGAGATATATCTTCAGCATGCTTTTTTATTTGCGCGGCAACAATAGTTCCCGGCAGTTCAGTCGAGAGCCGCAAGGTATTGCTCAATCCCACCAGGATTGGGGCTCTGGATGTTCTGAAACGTATGGGCGCCAATGTTGAGACATGCCTGGATCGACACTGCCTTGAATCAGGTGGAGAGATTTACGGTGACGTCAAAGCCGGTTTCAGTGGGAGGCTCAAACCTTTTGAAGTTACTCGAGAGGAAACCCCTTTGCTAGTGGACGAGGTTCCAATCCTGGCCTTGGTAGCGACGCAGGCTGAAGGCGTGTCCGTGTTTCATGATGTCTCCGAGTTAAGAATCAAGGAATCCGACCGGGTCCAGGCTATTATGACTGAATTAAACTCCATGGGAGCGAACCTGGAAACACGCGGTGATTCTTTGTTGGTGCATGGTCCGACGAAACTTTTACCGAGGCCACGATTGGAGAGTTACGGCGACCACAGGATTGCGATGACTCTCAGGATTGCGGGGTTGCTCTCCAATTCATTTCCTGAAATCATTGATGAAAGTTGCATCGCCATATCGTATCCAAATTTCAACGATACGCTCAGGAAATTGATGAAATGAGAGTCTTCTGCCTGTTTGGAGATGACAGGGTGAGTATGTCAAAATCACCCCTGATGCACAACAGGGCTTTCAAGGGGCGCGGCATGGATGCCTGCTATGTTAGCTTTTCAGTGAAAGCGGGCCTGATGGAAGCCGCTCTGGCCGGTTTTAGGGCCATGTCTTTTGCAGGCGCCAACGTTACAATACCTCACAAGCAAAATGTAATCCCGTATCTGGACAGACTCTCCCCAGTGGCCCAAAGACTCAGTGCGGTGAACACCATAGCAAAAGTTGATGGCGCTCTTGTGGGTGACAATACCGATGTTGGTGGATTCTGTGATGCGGTCACATCCATCGGCCACAGTTTCAGGAACAAGGCTTGTCTTGTGATTGGAACCGGTGGGGCCGCCAGAGGTGTGTTAATGGCCCTCCAGATGCTTGGCGCTAGTTCGGTTCATGTGGCAGGTCGCAATTACGAAAAGGCAGTTGAGTTGTCGAACGATCTGGGATTCGAGTCCCTGGAAATTGGCAAGCTGTGTTCTCATTCAGTAAATTTTTCACTGGTTGTCAATGCTACTTCGGTATCCAGTCCCAGAGAGGCCGACGATGAGATGACGATTATTGCGAATTCTCTCATTATCAATGATCTGGAACTGATTTTTGACATCAACTATGGGCGCTCTGAAAACATATGGAAAAACGCTGCAAACAGTATAGGCTGCGATTTTTCCGATGGACTGATCATGCTGGCTGCGCAGGCTGCCAGAAGTTTCAACATCTGGACCAATGAATCAGCCACCTTAGAAGAATTCTTGTCGTATCTGGAATAATTTCATGAAAAACATATATCTAACCG
>CALDNG010000464.1 GCA_937915285.1 uncultured Desulfomonile sp.
CCTCGGTGAATTCAGCCAATATGTTCTCAATGGGCAGCGTGTAGTACCTAGAACTCTCCTGGATAAAGGGTTCCATTTTAATTTTCCCTCGATTGAAAAGGCTCTCGAAGACTTGCTTTAGGAATTAGTGTATCTATAGGATATCCAAACTCAAAACCACTGATCACCCCAACCATGTTCTGAAATCCTTTCAAAAGAATCCGTCAGCTAACAGTCTCTTCAGAAAAGCCTGTGTTGTGTTCTGCCCAGCGCTTAAGGAGCCATTCGTTGCAAGACATTAAGTTTTACATTAGATAAATAATATAACAAATTCATTTGACAGCATATAATAGATTTGGTAAGCACCTATTTACGTTTAGCTCAGGGGTCGAAGATGCTAGCATTCAGGTCAAGGCGTGCCAGTCAATCAATAAAATTGCCAAATCATACTGTGGTATACGGGATTGTTTTAACGGCCGTAGGGATATTCATAACCTTGGGAGCGTTTACCAGGCTATATGAATTGCGTGAATTTTTTCCGCTGCGTCTTCCTGATCAGGTTAACGAGTTCATTCTGAATTATGTTCCATTTATAGTGGGAGTTTTTGTGACGACTGTAGCGTCGTGCGCTGGAGCAATAGTGGGACTGAACTGGCTATTCAACGGTTTTCGTCACATGTCCCGTTTACGTGTTTCGATGAATCAGCCGGGCGAGTATTATCGCCCTGAGACTGTTTCTTACGGCCTCAAGGAGGGCAAACTCCAATCCTACGATCATGCCCCATCGTTAATTTTCTACATCATAGGCAAGATTTGGTCTAACGCTCGATACATATCTGAAATACCAGGTCAAATAGTCCGGTTAAATGTTCGTTTTATATGGAAGGCGATAGCGATAGCCATAGTCATCCATTTCAGTTTCAAGGTTCTGGAGCTTGTTCCGCCTTATCTGGCTAGCATTGGTCTTGGCGTGGGATATGTTCTGCCTTCCCCAACCCCGTTTTACAAGTTGCTGCTGGTAGTATGCGTGCTCAAGTTCATAATTGCCCTGTCATTGATTCCATTACGCAAGCCTGGGGCAAGCCGGGAGATGGATTCCATGATTGTTGAGGGAACTGGTCATCCATCAGTGTTTTTTGCGATTCTTGAAGAAGGGTCCAAGATCTTTGCACGGAAAAATCTTGGGAACACTGTATCGAGGACCAGTCCTACTGTCTGCAAGGATGGAGAGAAGCAGGTCGGGACCTTGATTGAGAGTTTCCCGGACTATGTTAGGACATCCTCCAGAATTTCCGCTCTAATAGCCCTGTTTCTCGGTTCGATCATGGTAGTTGCGGGCTTTCTGCAAATAATTCTTATGCAATATCCCAGCTTCTCAGTGCCTTACGATGACTTTTTCAGATTGTACAGCCTGAGTCTGATCGTAGACCTGGTTTTAAATGTTTCGATCATTCTTTTTGGGAAGAGTTTTCTTGACCAGGCTGGATCACTGCTTGCCGTTTACAGGTTCAGGTCAAAAATCCTATACATAGAAGCCAAAGGTGATTTCGATTCTGATACTGAAGAAAACCTCACAAAGAAATCCAAGAAAGAGGAAAAGCTCTTCAATCCCCTTGTGAATGGCGCCTTTAATGTTCGATATTTTTCGGCTGAAGCCATATCAGAATCCATTACACCTGAGGGAGTTCGTGAGTTGATTGGTCTGGAAACCTCGGAAAAATTGATGAAAGAGGTTGCAGTCCTTAAATTCATGCCTTTCCAGGTAAAATTCACCGAGCGATACCCCTCATCGTGGGTAAGCCAACTGAACACCATCGATGGGCCCGAAGAGAACGTTGTCGTTGTGGAGGACGAGCACATTCAAATTGATGATTCCACAGGAAGTCACGCTTCGGTCCCGTCTAACGCATAGTCAATGAAGCTTAAAAAACCTTTCATAGGAATGGCCCTGTTTATTTTCCAGGTTGTTGTATTTGATGTGGGTTTGGCCGAACAGAAAACTTCCCACAGAATAGGTCAAGACATTTTGGTTTCTTTCAGGCACAAGGACTCCGGTCAACCCAAAAGAATTCATCTACTCTTTACACGATTAAGAGACACCGTGACAGCCATTGGGGGAGAACCTCATCACGCGAGGGTTTTGTTCCATGCAGGACGTGAATTCGAGATTGATCCGTTTTTTCTTGCGTCGGTTGCTTTTGTTGAGTCAAATTTTAGGCCCAGGATCCAGTCCAACCGAAATGCAAAAGGTTTGATGCAGTTAAGGCCGGTTGTCCTGGAGGTCCTCGGTGTTACCAACCCTTGGGACCCGTATCAGAATGTCATGGCAGGAGCCGCATACCTGAGACACTGTTTTGAGCGCTACGCAAAGTACGACAATTCGACATATTTGGCGTTAGCAGCCTATAACATTGGTCCGGGCAAACCAAAGAAACTGGAAAACTCGGAGGCTGCCTCCAGATTTGTCAAAAAAGTTCTGACTGTCTATAATAGGTTGTCAACTGACATGAGCAGTTGCACAAGGAATAGTTTGAACCAGGAGATGTTTGGTAACAGGTTTGCGGTGGTCCGGTGAGGCCACGACAGACGCCCCTGGGTATTCAAGTTTTTTCATGTTGTTGGTTAGCAAAATACGAAAAGTTTCATAGAGATAGTTGTCTTATATTTCAAAAAATGCGGGCCAAGTATTGGGACCCAGCGCTCCCGCTTCCCAGTAGGTGAGGTGAGCCGATGAAAAGAATTTTATCGTCGATCGTTGTCATTTTCGTAGGAATTGTTTTTCTAAACGGACCAAAACCGTCCATGGCTGACGATTTTCTGGTGATCAAGAAGAAGAGCGGTCCCACTCAGAAGGTTCCTCTCAGTTTTCCTCCGGAACAGATAGAGTCTTTCCACGTAGAATCGACTCCTGCTCCCCCATTGGGTGTTCCGGAAAGAGAAATTCAGGACTCAGATAGACCGGACGAACAAGACGTCAGGGGAAAACCCGTGGAAGACAAACCCCTTTCATCGCCATTTGGGATGCAACCCGGTTTGAAAAAATCTCCGGCTTCTGACGGAGAAACCCCGATGGGGCCTACCAGACAGAAACAGACAATTAAACAGGATACCGTTACCAAGGAGCAAGCAAAACCGGTGTCAGAACCTGCTGATTCCGCCAGGAAGTCGGACAAAAGCTCCACACCCCGAATTAGCCCGCTGGCTGCCCTGGAGGCCTCTGCCGCCAGGCAAGCAGGTTTTACCGTCAATGTATACAAGCTACCTGAAAATATAGCCGCCTTGCCCGATTTCAGCGCATTCAGACCTTCAAAGATTCTTTTTTCGGACAAAGTGGAAATAGATCCTTCCAGATTCAGATCCGACATGCCCGGATTGCCAGATAATCCCGATGGCCTAGGGTTAAGGTTCATGGGAAATTTTCTCGTTTCAGGAGAAGGGATTTTCAAAGTCAGGATTCAGTCAAAAGACGGTGTGCGACTTCACATTGATGACAAGACCCTCATAGACAATGATGGAATTCACGAACCGGCATCCAAGATCGGTTTTGTGCACCTGGCAGAAGGGGCGCATTCCATAATTGTGGATAGCTTCAATTCAAAGGGCGCTCCGATGCTCAAACTCTTTGTACAGGGGCCTGAGGGAGAAGAGCAGGTATTTTCCATTAGCGCAGGGCTCACGGGCTGGAAAGAGCCGGTCAAACCCTATGACGTTCTCTGGGGACAGGTCTATTTTGTGCCACAGGGTAATTACCCGGATGGACCGGATTTCTCCAAGCTGAGCCCCATGGGTAGACTCATAACACCGGAACTCAACATCACTACCCCGTGGATTCCCGGTATTCCAGGACGACGGGACATGGTTGCAATTCGTTACCAGGGATTTTTTAATGTTACTGGAGCGGGGATTTTTGCCTTCAGAGTGGCCGCAAACAATTTCGTAAAATTGACAATCGGCAAGAGTCCTATAGTGGAAGCCCCCAAGGGGACAAAGCCTGAGAGTGAAGGGGCGCTCGGCTGGGCATTTCTGCAGCAAGGCAGTTATCCGGTAGTGCTCGACTATTTTAATGCCCAAGGGGATCCCAGACTTCAGCTTTTTGTTACATCACCGACCAAGCCCGAAGAACTGTTCAACCCTTCCAGAAATCTGGACGGCTTTGCAGCAGAAACGGGACAAATGAATCTCATCCCTGCCTTTGTGTATTTCCTGGCCCCAAACACCAAGAAATTACCAAATTTCAACAAACTTTCACCGGCAGGTATGTTCTTCAGCAAGGCAATAGATTATCCCATCAACAGGGGATCTCGCGAATTCCCTGGGATTCCCAAACGTGAGGAATGGCTCGGTATAAGATTTTACGTTAAGTTTTCTCTGACGGAACAGGAAACAGGTTCCTACAAATTCAGGGTGGTCTGTGATGACGCGGCTCGATTGATCATTGGAAAGAAGATAGTGGTGAACGCAGAGGGTTCCGGTCAGAAATTGATGGACCAGTCCGGATCAGTAGAATTAACCGTCGGCAGTCACGAAATGTTCCTGGATTATCTTCAGACAACAGGAGCGAACGCTCTACAGCTATACATAACCCCTCCTGGCGGAGAAGAGAAAATATTCTCCTTTGAGTAAGGCAAAACTGACGTTCAGGCCCCAATCAGGGGCCTGAACCGAATGAGTTTTACTCATCGTCGCTCTTATCGGTTTCTGTGCTTACTACCTGTAGTCTTGGCCGTTGTTCAATCTTCCGGGGGCGATCCTGGTTCATTCGTGCCTTGGCGATCAATTCTGCAAATCGCTGAAAATCCTCGGGAAGGAACTTCAGCGTGAAATGCGGAAGATTGACGTGAACGACCCCCCCAGGGCACGTTGTCACAGCTCCAAAACCATCAATGCTTGATAAGATACTTTGATCGTCCACTTTTCGTCCTTTTTAATAATTTTTTATCATTTTATGGCGCCTGGTTTGCCGTGGCAATAGAATTGATGTAAAATTGAGGCGAAATGAATAACCCAGGAAATCCAGAAAAAAGCTCTTTGTGCCCCCGAGATCCCGGAGATGGTCCAATTTTTAATGATTTGAGAAACGCCGCGCCCGATGTGACCGCTGTAATCCTGGCCGGTGGGAAATCGTCCAGAATGGGGGGAGTCAACAAGGCGCTACTAAAAATTGATGGCATTGCCATAATTGAGCGTGAGATCGCAATACTCGATGGAATATTCAAAGAAATCATCATCATTAGTAACTCGCCAGACAGTTACAGGTTTCTGGGTAAACCGATTTTCCCGGACATCATTTTGGGCAAAGGCTCGCTAGGCGGTCTTTATACTGGCCTAAAGCGCTCCAGCAACCAGCGCTGTTTTCTGGCCCCTTGTGACATGCCGTTTCTGAGATCTGACATCATCAGGTTAATGTTGTCCAACATGGATGAACACGACGTCATCATTCCGAGAATAAACGGTCACCTCGAACCGATGCATGCGATTTATTCAAAAAAATGCATTCCAATCATTGAACGACTTTTGCAAAGCGATGATCTGAAGATCATACATTTGCTGGACGAAGTTGACACCTATGAAATAGCTGAAAGCAGTTTGAAACAATTTGATCAGGCTTTTGATTTCACGATGAACGTAAATACTCCCCGGGATCTCGAAATGGCCTCAATCAAGTCCGCTCAAATAACACCCTGAAACCTGATTTAACGAAAATAATGCCTCAATACTATGAATGCCTAATATTCATAAGGCAAAAATAGCTTGCGATGCTCGTAAAGCGCATACCTGTCAGTCATACCGGCAATATAATCGCAAACAATTCTTTCCCTCGATTCAATACCTTCCCTGATTCTCTTTTGAACTCCCGGAGGAAGCTGGAAAGGCCTCTCCACATATTCAGTGAAAAGATCGGTCAATAACCTGTTAGCCTTGTACTGCATTCTCATCAGCTTGTGATGCGTGTAAAATTTTTGATAAAGGAATTCATCAAGCTGCTTTTTCCAACCCAGCATGGTTCTTGAAAAATTGATGACGACAAAATCGAGGTTCATGACCGCTTCTGGTGAATCTACGCCCGTCCTGAGAATGTTTTCATTCGACTGATCGACCAGGTCCCTGATAAATCTGTCTATAAGAATCCTGATACATTGATACCTAAAGGTATCCTTGTCATTCAATGAACAGAATTCCTTGACCACAGATGTGACAAATTTCCAGACCTCGAGTTCTTCCAGTTCCGATTCCTCAAAGAAACCCGAACGCAACCCATCCTCGATGTCATGACAACTGTAAGCGATTTCGTCGGCCCTATTGACAATTTGAGTTTCAATGGAAGGTTGAGGAGACCTTGAAAATTCTTTTATGTCGTCTTCGGGGGCGTGGTCATAAATGGTGGAGTGTCTGATGATACCTGCTCGAGTTTCAAAAGTGAGGTTCAGACCGGGAAAATCAGGATAACGAGTTTCAAGAAGGTCTACGACCCTCAAAGACTGCCTGTTGTGTTCAAAACCACCGAAATCCTTCATTAGGGCATGGAGAGACTGTTCACCGGCATGGCCGAAGGGAGTGTGTCCAAGGTCATGCGCCAAAGCTATGGCATGGGTCAGGTCCTCATTGGCCCCGATATACTGGGCTATGCTGCGCGCAATCTGGGCCGCTTCCAGGGTGTGGGTCAGCCGAGTCCTGTAATGATCACCCTCATAGTATGCGAATACCTGAGTCTTGTACTCGAGCCGCCTGAACGCCTTGGAATGAATGATTCTGTCACGGTCTCTCTGAAAGGATGTCCTAAACTGACACTCCTTTTCCGGTCTTGAACGACCCTGGCTTTTTTCTGAGAGGGTGGCGTAACAGGCCAGGTACTCTCGTTCCCTCTTTTCCTGAACCTCTCGATTGATCAACAAGCCCTGGTCCTCCGGCAATTATGAATTGCTATCCCTGCATGGAAAGCCTGATTGATTCTAACGCCCAGAAACTCTGCCGCCTTCATTGAAGTTTACATCAACGGGCAATCCGGTGTTTTCGATGTCGTATGGTCTTGGTCCGGGCAAGACGAGATTAACGACGGCTGCAAAAAAAACTACAACCAGAATAGACAATCCAGTAAATATCAATATTCTGAAATTTCTACCTGATGAAACAGGTCTGGACCGATCAGACTCAGTCTCGGCTGGAAATCTGAAGTGGTTAAACGCGTCTTCAGGAATCGTAAAATCAGATGACTGATGGCCCGAAAGATTTCCCTTGTCCTTGTGAAGAGATTTCCCCTTACTGTTTTGAGTTGGAGGTGTTGTTTCGCCTGACATGTGGTCGGAAACACCCGTCATCACTCCTTCGCCATGGCATTTTGGACATCTCACGTTAACAGACCGGTCTGGAGCTGAATGGGCTTCACCCGTCCTCAGTAATTCACCGCAATGGGGACATTCTACTATCATGACAAATCCACTAGACTGTGATGGGCCTGGATATTAAGCCAGGCCATAATAAGATCGAGCGCCTAACTTTTCATGCCTTTGATGGTTTTCTGGACTTCTCCAATATCAGGAAAGCGTCCAGTATTTTTTTTGGAAAATACAATTTTTCCGGAATATTCGACATCAAAAATACCGCCACTGGACTGAACCAACTCCACATCCAGGCCCAATTCCTTTTTAAGATCTTCCGCCAGACTAGCGGCTCTCGGGCGGTAGTTTCAACTACCACAAAAAGTGATCTTGCAATCAGCCATTTGTCTCAACTCCTTGGTTTGGTATGCCGGGAAAATAATATGTTATTATATTGGCTTCACTGGTATTTATCAAGCTAATGAAGAGTCAGTCATAATCTATTGATTCAATTTTAAGTTTGCCCACCATTTTTAAAACTGAATCACTTTGATCTCCATTTGGTGAATGTCCGATTTTTATGTGGGTGGCATCGGCAGGCGTCTGCTTGAGAGTGGGATCAACGGACAACCAGCCATCTATGTAAGACTCCGCCCAGGCATGATAGATGAACCCAAGACCATCGGAATAGACCAGGCCTGTAACAATCCTCGTAGGAATCTTTAGAGCACGCGCCATAGCAGTGTAAAGACTTGCATGAGCCTGACACTCACCCTCCATTGTCTGCAAGACCTCGAGTGCGCTAAAGGAATCCCTCATCGTCTTTTTAATATTGTCAGAGGTCCATTTCGCAAGTTTTATAACCCTCTCAAGATCATTGTCCCTAGGTAAAACAATAGAATTTGCCTGATGGACAATCTGGGTGTGGTCAGACTGTATTGTAAAAGTCGGGGCTAGTTCCCTGTCGAGAGTCGAGACTTTGTTCTCAAGCGACCTTATTCTTTGAGCCTCCTTCTGAGAGGACCTTTTAGCATCGATGTTTTCGAGGCGAACATGAAGCTGAAAATTACCGGTATCAGGATGATCAACGGGAATGACAATTTTCTGCCTGTGGTCTTCAGGAAACAGTTTTGGATCAATTCCTTTCATCACTGCTGTCAACTGTTTTGTCCTTCCGGGATTCACAATAGTCTTGGGAGACTTGACCAGACTGAAGTCAAGGATTAAGTCCTTTTGCTGCGTTTTTCGATTCAGGAATTCCTTTGCAAGCGATTCATCCTCTATGACCGTTATAAGAGAGCCATCAAGAGCTTTTTCGAGAACTGTGAGCCCCTTGCTGTCGAGCCATGAATTTACGATGGAAGGGCCGAATTTATTCTGAACCTTCCAGACAGCGTCATTTGGACCGGGGCTTCCTGAGACTCTTGTTATCGTCTGGTCCACAAGCTCCAGAGCCTGTTTCTCGGGGTTGAAGACGGTAAAAGAGTAGGAGGCGTCCTGCCTCAAACCTTTAAGGGCCGGCATGAGGGAAATAGCGCTGGAATGATACAGATCACCCTCAACTGGATAGCTCCGGTCCATTTTCTCCCCTGATGTCGCCAGATTTATCAAAAGTTTCCCATCACTATTTTTACCGGTGACCTCCAATGTCTTGTCATTCATTTTTACAGAGGATTCAAAAGAGATGAGGGTTAGATCAGGCTTTACAATTACCTTTTCGTTCATTTTGATTTCATTGGTCTTTTTTAAGGCTGTAAGCCTCATGACCGATTCGCTGTTTATGATGAAATCCTTTCCAGAAGACTCAATACGGAAATGACTGAATCCAACCTTATCCTCCTGAAAATAAATCCCGTACCAGGCTTCCTTGAAAGCAACCTTGCCTAGCTCAGAATATCCCTCCATGTTCCTGTTTGAGATGTCAGTCTCATTGGCGGTTCTAAAAACACAGAATGCATTGACGCTAACAAGAACAATAACTACCAGGAATTTTAGGAAATCCTTCATCATCATGGTCTCTCAATATCATGATTTAGTTTTAGATTCCACCTTGAAGCTGAAAAGTGGCAAGCAGTCTTTCGTCAATTTCGGGGACCACATTGGGGTTGACTTTGGTCACATGGGTGCTACACTAATTTGTTCGAAGTTAGCCATGCCATTGCGCTTTTTTTAGTCCAGTCGGAGGAGAATAATGGATTACAAGGATACACTAAATCTGCCTAAAACAACTTTTCCAATGAGAGCAAATCTGCCGAGGCGGGAGCCGGAGTTTCTCGAAAAATGGAAATCGAGCCGGATTTACGCCGAAATACTAAAGGCTTCTCAAGGCAGACCCAAATACATTCTGCACGACGGACCACCATACGCCAACGGACATATACACTTGGGCACGGCGCTAAACAAAATACTCAAGGACATGATTGTAAAATCAAAATTCATGGCAGGCTATGATTCTGATTATGTTCCGGGTTGGGATTGTCACGGACTGCCAATAGAGCATCATGTTGATAAAGAGCTTGGCAAGAAAAAGTACTCGATGACCGAAGTTGAAGTCCGAAAGAAATGCCGCGAATATGCCAGTAAATTCATTGACATCCAACGGGAAGAATTTGAAAGATTGGGTGTTTTTGGGGTTTGGGAAGATCCTTATTTGACTATGAATTTCAGCTATCAGGCGACAATAGCCAGGGAACTGGGCAAATTTTTTCAGGATGGATCGGTCTACAGAGGTAAAAAACCCGTTCACTGGTGCTCTTCCTGTGTTACAGCGCTTGCCGAAGCCGAAGTTGAATACGCTGATTCCACAGCCCCGTCAATTTTTGTTAAATTTAGAGCCATAAGCGATTTTTCCAGCAGGATCCCGGAACTCAAGAATCGCGAAGACGTTAATGTAGTGATCTGGACCACTACCCCCTGGACGATTCCGGCCAACCTTGCTATCGCTGTTCATCCCGACGAATCCTATGCCGCCGTAGAGACCGACAAGGGAATGCTAATACTGGCCGAAAGACTTGTTCCTGTGAACATGGAAGCTTTTGGGGTGGATAGTTACAAAATCGTTGCGACTTTCCAGGGATCTGTTCTTGAAGGGCTCAAATGCGCTCATCCAATTTACGGTCGGGAATCGCTTCTAATCCTGGCTCCATTTGTGACTCTTGATACTGGCGCAGGTTGCGTTCACATTGCCCCTGGACATGGCCAGGAGGATTATGAAGTAGGGCTGAAATACAATCTGGATGTCTTTGCTCCTGTGAATGACAATGGAGTGTTTACGCCAGACGCGCAATATTTTGAGGGCAAATTCGTATTTGACGCCAACAAAGATGTAATTGCCAAGTTAGATGAAAACGGCGCGTTGCTAGGTTCAGACAAAATCAGTCACAGCTATCCCCACTGCTGGCGCTGCAAAAAGCCCGTAATATTCCGGGCGACCCATCAGTGGTTCATCTCGATGGAAAAGACCGGCCTCAGGTCCAATGCCCTAAATGCAATAGACACTGTCAACTGGATTCCGAAATGGGGTCGCGACAGAATCTACGGGATGATACAGCATAGGCCCGATTGGTGCATATCGCGTCAACGGAGCTGGGGTGTTCCCATCACTGCAGTGCGTTGCAAGGAGTGTGACGCAGTCGTTGCGCCGCCTGAACTCTTCCAGAAGGTCTCAGAACTCTTCGAAAACAAAGGCGCGGATGTATGGTTCGAATCCTCTGTTGAGCAACTGATTCCGGATGGTATGACCTGCCCGGCATGTAATGGCTCAACTTTCGTTAAGGAGACAGACATTCTCGATGTCTGGTTTGACTCGGGTGTAAGTTGGGCAGCAGTTTGTGAACAAAGACCTTCCCTGGAGTATCCTGCTCACCTTTATCTTGAAGGTAGCGACCAGCACAGGGGATGGTTTCACAGCGCTCTACTGACATCGGTAGGCGCCAGAAAACAGGCTCCATACCGTGGAGTTCTCACTCATGGTTTCGTGGTGGACGGGCAGGGCAAAAAAATGTCCAAATCCCTGGGTAATGTCATTCAACCAAAACAGATCATAGACAAATATGGCGCTGACATCCTGAGACTATGGGTATCTGCAGAAGATTACCGGGACGACATCAGAATATCAAATGAAATCCTGGAGCGACTGTCAGAAGCTTACAGAAGGATCAGGAATACCTGCAGATTTCTGTTGGGTAATTTGGCGGATTTCAACCCGGACATAGATTCTGTGCCTTTAGACCAACTCACCTCTTTGGATAAATATGCCCTGACAAAACTCAATCGCGTCATTCAACGCGTGAACAAGGCGTATGGGGATTTTGATTTTCATGTAGTTTTTCACACACTATACAACTATTGTTCGGTCGATCTGTCGTCCCTTTACCTCGACATAATCAAGGACAGACTCTACTGCGAGAAACAGGACGGATTGAAAAGGCGTTCAGCCCAAACCACGCTCCACATCATCCTCGGATCGCTTGTGAAATTAATGGCCCCCATATTAGTCTTTACGGCTGATGAAGTCTGGCAGGAATTCAGTCATGGAGGGGCAAAAGAGTCTAGCGTTCACTTGACCGAATTCCCTCAAACACTGGATTCAGGGACCCTGGTGGATTCGGATCTGGCTATGTGGGACAGCATGGTTTCGCTACGGCAGGATGTTTCAAAGGCTTTGGAAGAAGCAAGAGCGTCAAAGCTTATAGGGTCGTCACTGGAAGCCAGGGTTGAGATCAAGGCCAAAGCCGAAACAGTTTACTCACTAAAACAAATGGAAGATGCAGAAGGCTTTTTCATAATCTCCCAACTAGCTTTGGTTGAGGTCCCGGATGATCAGCCGGTTGATATTCTGGTGAGCAAGGCCGAAGGACAGAAATGCCCGAGGTGCTGGATGTGGTCCACTGGGGTCGGAGACAACACGAATTACCCGGAAGTTTGCCCGAGGTGCGCATCAGTGCTCGAGCAATCAGGAACATCCGTATAACTTTTAAGAGTAGCATTTTGAAGGGGGAGTCTCTCCCCCGAATAACTGTTGGTGTGAGCCCCCCTGTAATGAGCATGCTTCGGCGAGCCTTAATTTTTTTTAGTATATCCTTATCAGTTCTGGCTCTTGATCAGGCCACAAAGAGTCTTGTGGTTAACAACATTCCGTTAAATCAGGGGTATTCTGCTCTGGCTGATTATGTCGACCTGGTTCATGTCAGAAACTCTGGAGCCGCATTTGGATTTTTTCAGGGTTCCAAAGGGTCTACCAATCGGTGGGTTCTTACCTTGGTATCTGTGTTGGCCCTTTTTGGGATACTGGTAATGACTTTCTGGATCGAAGATACTGGAATGCTGACATTGACAGCATTTGCCCTTTTCTTCGGTGGCGCGGCAGGAAATCTACTGGACAGGATTTTTTATGGAGAGGTAATTGATTTTATCGACCTGCACATAGGCGATATTCACTGGCCAGCTTTCAATGTGGCCGATTCATCTCTCTGTGTTGGGGCTGCCCTGTTTTGCATTCATATTCTCAGACAGAAAAAATGAAGCATCTACTGGTTCCTTTTGATTTAGTCCCTATACCATAAACGTTGTGACCGGGGTCTATTGAAGCTAACCCCCCGATCCTCAGGCCGACCAGACAGGGATTGGAGATCCGT
>CALDNG010000465.1 GCA_937915285.1 uncultured Desulfomonile sp.
GCCCCATGAGATAGAGGCCTCTCTCCATCTGTTCGATTTCCGAGAGATCGCAGAACACGGGATTCTCGGAATTGGCTGTTGAAGGATCTATAGCGCATCCCTTGGATGCCAGTCTCAAGGCGCCGAGATTGTCCTTCTCATAAAGTTCTTTCCGCTCTCTGAGCGTAACACCATCGCGAAGACGGTCGTGTTCTCGTGTTATGAGCATTGACGCCATTGGGGATCCTGCAGCCCGCGCCTTTATGTTAACAGTCCTACCAATTACCACCGTACCAGTGTTTTCGATGGTAAGTCTCTGATAACATTCCGTTATGGCGCTAGATTTGACAGCCTCGGATGTCGTGAGATAAACCGTTCCCATCTGAAGTCCAGATTTCATACCTTTTGCTGTCAAATCCCCGACCATCCCCGCAATGAAAGCCGAGGCCTGAGCTGAGGCTATGCCTCCGGCAAAAAGAATAGAGACTTCACTCAAATCAAGACCATCCTGGGAATGTTTTTCAAGCTCATCGAGGTTTGCGCTCCACAGGTTGAGGCTTCCAAGGTTGCCTATGTGTCCACCTGATTCATTGCCCTCAAAGACAAATCGTCTAAGTCCTGCTTTCAGACCGTCAGACAGAACGGCCGGAGCGGGGCAATGGAGGTAACATTTGACTCCCAAAGCCTCGACTCTCTTGGCAAGATCAGGGCCACCGGCCGCAAGGATGGCAAATTTAGGCGGATTCTTTGACATCAATTGCAGATGGGCCTCGTACCTGTAAGCGTTAACATCCAGCCCCATCAATCCAACACCATACAGATCGCCTGTTTTTTCGCGAGCCTCATCCATCGCCTTCTTTGCGATCGGCCCTGGCATGTTGCCTAAAGCGAGGAAAGGCAAAGCCCCCCCTTTGGCAATCATCCCCAGGAAATCGGCATTGTCGCTAACATGCGCCATGGGACCCTGAACAACGGGGTAAGTTGTGCTATGTTCCTGGCAAAGTTTTGAGGACTGCTCAAAAGGCCACTGTATATCTGAGTCAGACATTCGTCGCCCAAATTCCTGAAGAACTGCAGACGCCGTTTCAAAAACTGCTGATAACGATTTGGCTGTGATGATGTCCTCGGAAAGAGGAAGCAGGGTTTTATCCATGTCCGGGGTGTTCGAAGGCTTGCCTATGGAACTGTTAAGTCTGAAAAAGTATGAAGGTAACTCGTCTGGGACCAGTGAATCTTCTATTTTTCTCAGTTCTCTGACTATTTTTGTGCCAACCCGAGAATAAACCCTGAGATTCTTCTGAAACCCCTCCCCGAGCATCGCCGTCGCAGGCAAGGCCAGACCCGAAAGAAACTTTTTCAAACCATCGGACAGAGAACACGTCTGTGTGAGAAGCAGATGGTTATCCAGCACCACACCAGAGGCCCCTGCCCTGACAGCCCCTGCCGCCGTCCTCAAGGAAACCCCGCCCTGTAGGAAAACTGGTAGCTTCGAGGACTGAAGTATTTTTTGGAGCAACACAAAGCCGTTAGTCTCACTCACCCACCCAGGCCCCTCAGATCCCCTGGCTATCAAACCGGCAGCGCCCGCTCTCCCAGCCGTGGCGGCGTCATCAGAACTGCCCACTTCGACAAAAACCGGACAACCAATACCGCTTAAATAACCGGCCTCTAAATTCCTGAGGTCCTCGACATCATTCAGAGGCAGAATTACTAGCTTGACTTTTTCATTCCGCGTGAATCTGGCCAAGTCCCTGAAATTACACCTAACACCGTGGTTGAGACGCTCTGGCAGGCTTATAGGGCATGGCCCGGCCGTGGCATGGTCAACCACGCCAAGGGCTCCTGCATCGGTAGTTTCCTCTATCAGTCTTGAATCATCGTTGAAGAAAGGATTCACGTAAAGGACGGGAATCTTCAGATCAGGAATTCCGGAAGATCTCATGATATCACCTTTAGAATGGCGTTGTTCCTGGATTCATCAGGCTTTATGGCAAAACCGTAAAAAAGTACCTCCCTGACGGTTTCAATCTCATCCACAAGTGACCCTTCTCCGCCCTCATGTAGCCACTTCTGGATTACCCCGTTCAGGAATCCGATGATTCCAAAAAACACCGTGTAATAGTTCATCTGTTTTAGTTTTCCAAGACGGGAAGCCTTCCAGCATCGCCTCTTGAGAGATGGCAGGGCCGCTATCAGTTCCTGGGTAAATTTTTCCGAGAACTCACGTCCAAAATCCTTGTGCTCCTGGATGATGACCTTAAAAAAAGCTGAATTACGCTCAAAGAAACTTAGATATATCTTGATGATGCTCTCTATGATTCCCAGCACATCCTCTTGACCGCTTAATCGTCTCTTGGCCAACTCCACGAACTCACTCATGGTGTCATCCTTGAGCGCGGTGAAAAGACCTTCTTTAGTGCTGAAATATCGATATACCGTTCCCTTTGCGATTCCAGCCCGATCCGCTATGCTGTCGATAGTCGATGAATGAAACCCCTTCTCAGAGAACTCTGCCAATGCAGCGGCTAGTATCCGGTCACGAGCATCTTTCTGCTTTCGGCGCTTGTTGGGCTCCTGGTGAGCAGGGCGCCTAAGGCTCTGGAACAAAAGATCCTCAAGTATCTCGTTACGCTGTATCCCAAAAGACTCACACGTCTCGAGAACACACCGGTAAAATTCCCGGATCAAGGCGTCAGAATAAATAGGCGCGCCAGAAAGGGATGTGAAAGCCTTTTCTACAAAGGCAAGGGCTGTCTCCGCCTTAAGATTGTCATCCATTCCGGCCTGGTTAAGTTCTCGTGACAGTAGAGCGACCAGTTGGGGAACGGCAAAAGTATCCTTGTGAGCCTTGGTCCTTGAAACTACAAGACCTATCTCATCTTCCAGCTTTTGATCCATACCATCCTCATCTATTCAGATTCTTGACGAACCGTAACAGTTCGTTTTGAATTAGTGACTGACCAGTTCGTGCGTTTAGTTTTTTAACGGACATGGCCGCGTTTGTCAAGAGGACCTTGAAAACTATGCTCATTGGCCCCGCTTCAAACGATTTAATACTATTTAGTAGTTTTTAGAGGTCTGATTTGACAAAATTGTAGGGTTTTCAGAAGAAAGCCAGGCCAGAAAAGCTTCTGGAGGGTATGTTATCGGCCCTTGGGGCAACGATCAATAGCTTGGCGCCATAATTGCTCAATAATTTGTTACCTTCTAGGCTAGTATGCCACCAAAAATACAAACTTGGAAAAAGACCTTGGCTCCCACCTACTACCAGGGTCTTTTATTTTTTTGGGTGAAGGATCTACAGAATATGATTTTGTTCCATGAATTCAATGATCAGACTAGCGGTCTGCTCCGGCTTTTCCATGGGGACAAAGTGACTGACGTGTTCGAGACATCTGAGTTCGGCAGTCGGGACCTTTTTCGTGAATTTCCTGGCGCAACTATCAAGAAATACATCCGAGTCCGATCCATAGATGATCAGGACAGGCGCTTGCAGGAGGCCAGGCTTTTGCCATATGCCCGCCGGGCATGATGAAAAACATTTAGACTCCCATTCCGGCTCACACCTCAATTCAGCGCCTCCGGATTCAATTTCCTGAAACCCGAATTCAACATAGGCCTCAAGAAAACCCTCAGACCACTTGTTGAAAGGCGCCCTTTTCCTGTAAGCCTCCAGGACTGTTTGTTTTGAGGGCCATACTTTTGTTCGGCGCGCTGCGCCCGAAACTATTGGAAAAAGGCCCGTGAGGCCAAGTTTTTGAGCCAGGAAGAGACAAACATTCAGATGTTGAGGCAACATTGTGGGATCAATGAGAATGAGCGCTTCCACTATGTCAGGATTTTTTACAGCCATTAGAAGACTTGTGACAGCCCCAAGTGAGTGTCCCACACAGACAACGGGTTGGTGAAAACTCCTAAGAAAATGCGCCAGATCGTCTGCGAAAACATTCCAGTCGGTAAGCTTTGCCGGATCAGCAGGAGCGAGTGTCCTTCCATGGCCACGGTAATCCATTCCGATTACCTTTAGCCTGGAGGCCAGTATTTCAGATAGAGGGGAATAAACTCCGGCGCAGAATCCAGTCGCGTGGGCCACATGAACCACCGGGCCTTGTCCGCCCCAGTCTAGGTACGAGAAAATCCCATCCAGGCCATCAAAATATCTTTGAACAACCATCAGGTTTCCCCTCAGGAGCGCCAATCAACTGGAATTCAGTGTGCAGCAGAAAACAAAAATGGCAAGATACCCTTTTAAGGGCATCCTGCCACACTGTGCAATAAGATATTTATATTACAGGATTACCAGCGGTTTCTACCACCGCCGCCACCGTCTCTTCTCTGGCCACCGCCACCACCGCCGCCACCTCTGGTGTTGGTCTTGGGCCTGGCCTCATTAACCTTAAGGCTTCTGCCATTAAAGTCTTTGGAATCCAGCTCTTCGATGGCCTTCAGGCCCTCTTCACGGTTGGACATTTCGATGAAACCAAATCCTCTGGATCTTCCTGTAAACTGGTCTGATATGATTTTTGCCGAGTCAACAGTTCCGTAAGTCTGAAAAAGGCCCTTAAGTTCGTCTTCTGTTGAAGCAAAAGACAGGTTTCCTACATAAATGTTAATGCTCATTCTTTAACTCCTCCGGGAATAGCGCCATAAATGAGATTCAGGCGCGGTAAAATGTTACGAACAAGGGCTTTTTGTGAACGGGGACAAACAAGAAGTGAACCTTGGTGTGTCAATCCGCGGCACGGGCTCCTATGTCCTAGGATCTTAATCGTTGTGACGCCCGAGCCCTAACGAGAGGTCTACTGAGGTAACACGACTTAAGCTTGCGTTAATCTTATTGCCTTAGGCTCTTTTTGTCAATCTAAGTTTATATTTTCGGTGGCTGCGCATTGCAGTTAGACCGAGTTACAGGCTACAATCAGGTCGTTTGTTCAGTATAGGGAAGTTGGAGCGCGCTTGATGTCAGAATTCAAACCGGTAGACGAACATTTTGAAAGGCGGGTTCGTGATAGTTTCGCCTCACAGGAATTTATGAAAACACTTGGAGCCCGACTTACCCGGGTTGAACCTGGACTTGCGGAACTTGAGTTAGACTTTAGCCCCAAACTAACCCAACAGCACGGCTATGCGCATGCCGGCGCTATAACTACCATTGCTGACAACGCCTGCGGCTACGCAGCTTATTCGCTCATGCCTGCAAAGTCCGAAGTTCTATCAGTAGAGTTCAAGGTGAACTTTTTGGCCCCGGCTAAGGGATGGCGGTTTGTTGCAACCGGTAGGGTCGTTAAGCCTGGAAAAACCCTCACCGTTTGTTCGGCTGAAGTGCATGCGCAGGATGATTCCGAAACCAGACTCATCTTCATCATGCAGGCCACAATGATATGTATTCCGAAATAAATTCCAAAATAAACCTGTTAACCTAATGCCTGGAATGTTGTAGACTGAAGACAACTGTCGGGAGCCCGGATTTCCTCTTCAAAAGAATCCGCCACCATAGACGACAAGTGCTTGTTCCAGCGTCTAAACGCTTGAACCCGTTATGATACCATAATAGATGGTCCCCTTTCCCGAGAAACCCTCTTTCATTCTCTTAACCAATCAATATGTCTGCCAGAAGGAGTTACAAAATGTCAGAAGTCAGTTTTCAGGAATCAGCGGAGTTCCTGTATGAAAACCTCCGTCTGAGAACACTGCCCGTAGCAGTCAGGTTCGTTAGGGACGGGGTATTCCCGGAGAAAACTGTGCGTCCCAAGGAACGGCTGGGCAAGAAAATTACCATCTGCATGGGCGTGACCATGGCCAGGACTTACGGCTGGACTGTCGGACTTGCCAAGGAAGATATCATATGTGTTCCAGCGATGATTTCCTTCGGTTTTACCGGTTCCAAGAACCAGGCTGAAACCGTGTCAAAACTCTTTACGGAGGTCACCTTTTCCAAAGACCGTGAAACAGCGTCCCGGGAGACCTCATCCATGGCTTTCATTCCCTCAGGAGAGATTCAGGCAGTGTTGTTATCACCTCGTGCAAAGGCCGGTTTTGAACCGGAAGTTGTGGCGGTATATGGGAATCCGGCTCAAGTCATGCGAATGGTTCAGGCCTGGACTTATGTTACCGGGGAAAGGGTTGAGGGTAATTTTGGCGGAAAGATAGAATGCACTGAATACCTCACCGCTCCGTTCAAGTCAGCTAAACCAAGGGTTGCCATACCAGGCAGTGGAGACAGGATCTTTTCCATGACGCAGGACGATGAAATGGTTTTCTCGATGCCTGCCTCGGCCGTTAACACCGTTTGCGCTGGACTTAGATTGGCTGGCAAGAAAATTGGGGCCAAGTATCCGATAACTTTTTATCAGAATATGCAGCCTGAATTCCCACCTTACTACAAGACCCTTGCAAAAGAGTTGAAGATTGACTGAAAAAAGCAAACAGGTTTTACCTCATGGTGGTTCTCCAGAACATGTTTTTATGCCTCCGGTCTATTAGCTGGAGTTTTAACCCTTGGACCGGTTAATGAACAACAAGAACTCTAATGGCTCAAAAAATTGATGCGAATCTTCAAATCACTGTTGCCTGACTCGGTTCCGTTATCGGGATGCCGGTTTGGAGGCGTGCAAGATGAATGCGGTGACACATCATTTCGGGGCATCTCTTTTAAAGTCGATATCGGCCATTCCGAGGCTGCGATGCCTTAGACTGGCGATAGCCGGTATTCATTTCAGGGTGGACGCAGTCAGCCTGGTCCACGATCACATCTGGGACAACACCTCTCTGGTCCTGCATAGGGCCTTACGCCATTACCTGAAGGATGGCGATCATGTGCTCGACCTTGGAACAGGCCACATTGGTCTGCTTGCGATTTATTGCGCAAGGATCAGGGAGGTTAAGGTCCTAGCGGTAGACATCAACCCGGAATTCATTGAAAACGCCCGAATAGTGGCCATGGCCAGCCTCGCTCAAGGGATCGAATTCAGACAGAGCGACTGGTTTTCGAATGTCGATGGGAATTTTGACGTTATTTTCGGGAATGTGCCATACATTCCGACCCAGATCGGTGAAACACAGGTTTATTCTCATGACCATCCCGAAATTTGGGATGGAGGGTTTGACGGCCTGAACGCGGCTCGAAACGTTATAAGAGAGGCCCCTGAATATCTCAGTGATCACGGACTACTGTTGCTTGGCTTGGACACAGGGTTCGTGTCGGACCTATCCATGGCACAAATTATAGAAAACTCGCGGGATCTCGAACTTCAGGAAATTATCAGGTCATGGATCTCCAGCAGCGAGGTTTTTGTCATCAAGCTCAAACATCACGCTCACTGAGGCCTGCATTTCAAAAGCCTCATGCCATTTTGAGAAGCCTCAGAGCGTTGTTTCGAAAAACATTTTCCCGATCGGTTTCCGAAAAACCGGCGTCACGCAAAAGAGAATCCACAATGGCTATCTCTTCGCTATGGGTGAACCACGGCCAGTCTGTGCCGAAAAGAATGTTTGATGAACCGTGGATTTTTAGCAGTTCCACAAATTGGGCCCTCTCGAGAGTATGGGCGGCGTTGGATGTGTCAAGGTAAAAGTTGGACGCTGGTTGAAGATGTTTTTTCAGATCATCGAAATCGGCCATAAGTCCGCCCATGTGGGCTCCCACGAAATTTATTCCAGGATATGCTGGATAGACTTCAGATAGCCGATCAGGGGTTGTCAGATGGTTGGGTTCCGCTCCAAAACCTTTGTCGGCCTTGCAGAAAGTGTCGAAAACAACTGTTGGGACAATCCCCATTCTTTTTGCGTAGTTTTGGATAATGGCGAGCATTTTTGATGATTCCGGGGATAACAAATCAAACTTTTGAGAAAAACTCGAGAATTTGAATCCTCGAATTCCTCTCTCAAGGGTCCTCTGAACTTCGCTTTCATAATCATTCATCTCGGGATGCAGGGTCGCAAATGTCAGGATCCTGTCATAGCGTTGACTGATCTCATAGAATCGATCATTGATCTTGCGGGCCTTATCAGCGGAGGCGCTTGGGAGTGTCACGCAAAATAAAAAGCCGTTGTCTATAAGCGACTGCTCAAGATGTGAGGGCTTCATTCTTAATCGCGCTTCAGCGACTCTCAGGTTCAACGCTTTTGCAACAGTAGCCTTGCGTTCAATGTTGTCAAAAATTTGAGGTGTGAAGATATGGGAATGAAAGTCAACAAACATAAAAGACATTATTAATTCAAGCGCTCCCTGAGTTACTTAAAACTGGGTCTAACCGTCTTCCCAACTATATCGCATGAGTCTTATGTTTTGTAGCGTGTAGCCTCCATTAAATTCATCTCTGCCTACCGAGATGTTGCCGAGGCATTACAATCCGTGGTTCTTCATTCGGGGTTATCCGGGAGTCACGACGCAGCAGAATACGTGCCTAAAGGATATTTTTATATTGGTTGAGAGACCTTTGTGACCTGCACAATGTCTCTCAACATTCACAAGCTGCTTATATCTTTTCTAATAAACCCTGATCTGCATCTTCTGTCGCCTGTTGCTTTACCTTGTAATGAATCTTTTTGCCCGTCGCTGTTAGAGGCAGTTGCTCTACAAAACGGTAGTATTTTGGTCTTTTGTAGCGAGCCAGCATGGGATGGTCCCGGCAAAATTCGTCGAGTTGTGATGCCGTCAAGGAAGGATCTCTTTTCACAACGTATGCGACTACAACTTCGCCCCATTTTTCATGGGGCATTCCGACCACGACATTTTCCTGAACCTGCGGACATTCATTAATAGCTTCTTCAACCTGCACTGGCTGAATGTTTTCGCCACCGGAAATAATCATGTCGTCCTTCCTACCCACAATGCTCACGAATTCAGCTTCATTCCATGTGCCCAGGTCCCCTATATATAACCAGCCCTTGTAAAATTTCTTTTTTGCCTCGTCAGCCTTGTTTATGTAGTCATAAGCACACTTGCCAACAGGCTTGACGATTACCTCACCAACCTCCATGCCGTCTTTGGGAACAAAATCATCGGGTTCAGCCAGACGGTCACCGTATAATTTTACAACCGCCACATCGTCGTCCGTACATGATCTGCCTGCGGAACCTGCCATGTCAGGAAGATCGTAAGGTCTTAGGAAAGTATTCCAGAAAGCCTCTGTAGATCCGTAGCCATTAAAAATATTGGGGGTTAAGATCTCCTGGAATTCAATGCAGCTTTGCTTTTCCAGCGGAGCCCCCATTGTAATGATGCCTTTGAGTTTTGAGAGGTCTCTAGGACTGGCCTTCTGTTCCTCGCACAACCCTTTTAATGTGACCGGCGCTCCTATCAGGAACGTGATGCCATATTTTTCTGCGGAATCAAGAACTACCTTTGGATCAAATTCTCTAAGGATGACAGCTTCTGCTCCACAGTAAAAGACAGGGTTAGGACCCCCGGAGTACAAACCTCCCCTGTGAAACCAGGGTGTCATGTTCATCGTTTTGTCTTTGGGAGATAAGGGGAAATGCATTATTACATCATGAGCGCTTAATATGTCATTAATATTATTGATGGGAACCCCCTTAGGCATACCTGTTGTTCCAGATGTATACAGCCTGGTGGTCTCGTCGTAGATGTGAGTAGGTCGCCTAATTCCTGGGTCATCCTCAGATCTGCCGGATAAATATTCATCGTAAGATATGGCCCCATCTATGGGTGTGTTTGAACCGAAAACATCGACCATAACGACTCTATCTGGCTTGTGAGATGACCTGGAAAGGGCACTTTCCACGACGTTCGAAATGGCTGAGTCGTAGAAGAAAACCTTGGGCTTGCTGTCCTCGAGAATGTATGAGGTTTCTCCATAAGACAATCGAAAATTGATTGGGCAATTTATGGCTCCAATCTTCTGAGGGGCTAGATAAAGAACGCCAAATTCTGCGCAATTATAAAGCTGATACATCACTACATCATTTTTCTTGACCCCGTCTGCCAGTAAAGCATTGGCTAGTTTATTTGATTCGCTCTCCAAATCACTGTATGTCCACACTTTGTTTCTAAGCGGACATGTTATTGCGAGATTTGCTTTGTAGCGGTGAGTGTTTCTACGGAACCCTTCGATATATGTAAACTCATTTTCAAAGGTGTCTTTGAACATTGTCACGTCATAAGTTAAGTCTAGCTGATTCATCTATGGTTGCTCCCTTAATAATCTGTTTGGGGTGTGGTTAAAAAATTTGTCAATTCCAAGTTAGACCAATCAACCTAGCCTAGGGCCAATACTATCTTGAAGCCTATTGCCCAACCCACCGAAAGAATATAGGCCGGGGAACCGCCCCGAATATGCGTCATGAAAAAATGCTTCAAACTGCCAGCAGACTTCTTCCAGCCACCAGCCTCATTATCTGGTTTGTCCCTGTATATATCTGGGTTAGCTTTGCATCTCTCATCATTCTTTCTACCGGGTAGTCCTTCATGTAACCATAGCCACCCATTACCTGCACCGCATCAGTGGTAACTCGCATGGCCGTGTCTGAAGCGAGGCATTTTGCCAAAGCTGCATAAGTGCCTGCGCTCTTATCTTGACCTTCATCAAACATCATGGCTGCCTTATGAGTTAGCAATCTGGAGGATTCCACTCCGGCTACCATGTCTGCGATCATGAACTGAATAGGGCTGAGAGCCGCTATTGGTTTGTCAAACTGAATCCTCTCCCGGGAATAATTTATTGCAAGATCAATCGCGCCCTGAGCTATCCCCACCGCTTGAGACGCACAGAAAAGTCTGCTCATTGATAGGGTTTTCAT
>CALDNG010000466.1 GCA_937915285.1 uncultured Desulfomonile sp.
CGGCCTTTCAATTTAGTGAGCCCGGCCGCTTGACGGCGTCTCCCAGCTCGACCCCATCGGTCGGGCTTCTTTTTTTTAGCAGAAATTTTATTCGGATGGAAATCCGAAAAACAAATTACAGGGTCATTTAGTAATCTACCACATTTGAAACCGAATTGTCCCGCATGATTGAGAAACGGAGTTTGAGGATGCGCATATTGATAGCCCCGGATTCATACAAGGGCAGCCTCACCGCCATAGAGGTTGCTGAAGCAATGGAAAGAGGATTTGTTAGGGTCTTTTCGGACGCGCAGGTAACGAAAGTTCCAATAGCCGACGGAGGAGAGGGAACAGTTGAGGCTCTCGTTTACGCCACCGGCGGGAAAATATTTCGGACCATGGTAGCTGATCCTTTGGGGCAGCCGATAGAGTCGTTTTGGGGGGCGCTAGGAGATCGAGAAACAGCGGTGATCGAAATGGCCGCAGCCTCGGGTTTGACACTTGTTCCTCAGAACAAGCGAAACCCCGGTCTGACATCTTCATTCGGAACAGGACAGCTCATCATTGAGGCGATCAATCATGGTTATAGGAAAATAATTCTGGGACTGGGAGGTAGCGCCACGAATGACGGCGGGTCCGGTATGGCAAGGGCTTTGGGTGTCAGGTTTTTGGATGGATATGGAGCCTCGCTGCCGGAAGGGTGCTTGGCCCTAAAAAATCTTGCACGGATAGATCTTACGGGGATTGATTCCCGGGTTGGTTCTACCGAAATAATTGTTGCATGTGATGTTGATAACCCCTTGTGTGGACCGCTAGGAGCTTCAGCCATCTTCGGTCCTCAAAAAGGCGCTACTCCGGAAATGGTCAGAGAACTGGACGGTTCGTTGAGAACATTCTCGGAGGTCGCATCCAGGGTGATGGGGCGTAATGTGGCCGACATTCCGGGATCTGGCGCAGCGGGTGGTATGGGGGCAGGTTTGCTCTTGTTCACGGAAGCGGTCCTCATGTCCGGCATCCAGATCGTCATAGAAGCCACCGGACTGGATAGTTTGATAGAGCGAACGGACCTGGTTGTGACAGGAGAAGGAATGACAGACCGTCAGACTTCCTTTGGTAAAGCTCCTGCGGGAATTGGCGCATTGGCCAAAAAACATGGAAAGGTAGCCATTTGTCTATCTGGAAGCCTTGGAGAAGGCGCTGAGGATATTCTGGAACACGGCGTCCAGGCAATTGCAAGCATTACAGCCGGTCCGATGACCCTTGAACAGTGCCTGTCCCAGGCCGCTCCATTGATTGAGAAGGCCGCAATAAGGTTTGCGCTAACGTTAAGGGCAGGAATGAATCTCTCAAAAATTCCCCAGGACTTCTGATTAGATGTCTCCAGTCAGGTTTAAGCCATTAAACAAGTATTCCCCTGAGCGAGTGTTTGAGGCCTTCAACAATTTTGACCTGAACCGTCTGTCCCAGCAAATCACCTTTTGTGCAGTCGAAATTCACGATCTTGTTGGTGCGTGTCCTTCCGAAAGCCTGGCCCCTGTCCACAGAGGGATTTTTCTCCACAAGTGTTTCAACTGTCGATTCCTCCATGGCGAGATGGTAGTCCATGGTGATCCGCTCCTGCAGTTCATGAACCTGAGCCAGACGCTCCTTTTTTAGTTCTTCGGGTAGGTGTCCATCAAATTTTTCTGCAGCAGTTCCAGGTCTCACCGAATACTTGAATGAAA
This sequence comes from uncultured Desulfomonile sp., assembly GCA_937915285.1. Classification (GTDB taxonomy): domain Bacteria; phylum Desulfobacterota; class Desulfomonilia; order Desulfomonilales; family Desulfomonilaceae; genus CAITZA01. The sequence continues at coordinate 1,704 of CALDNG010000466.1, forward strand.
ATATCTGATCATATTTTATCAGGTCCAAAATAGAGAGCGTGTCCTGAAAATCCTGGTCTGTCTCTCCTGGAAACCCCACTATTATATCTGTCGTAATAGCGACATGCGGAATTCTTTGGCGTAGCGCCACTACCTTGCCAATATACAAGTCCCTGTCATATTTCCGACCCATTGCCCTCAAAATGTTGTTGGATCCACTTTGAACCGGCAGATGAACATGCTCGCAAACCTTTTCAAGTGACGCCATTGCGTCAATCAGGTCGTGGTCAAAATCCTTTGGATGCGATGTTGTGAAACGGATACGTTTGAGTCCGGAGATGCCGTTGAGCGCTTTCAGCAGATGGGCGAAATTAACTCCGGAAAAGGAGTCCAGGCCGTATGCGTTAACATTCTGGCCAAGTAGGGTGATTTCCCTAATCCCATGGGAGACAAGCCACTGGGCTTCCTCCACTATTTTGTCCAGTGGTCGGCTCTGTTCAGGTCCTCTAGTGTAGGGAACAACGCAATACGAGCAAAAGTTGGAGCAACCCTGCATTATGGTGAGAAATGCGCAAACCTGATCTTTTTTAGGCTCCGTGCTTTTCAGATTCAGGGATTTAACATCATTACAAAAATCAACTTTTGCCAGCCGCAACCTATCGGCCTCAATTTTCTGGAGTAAATCGGGCAATTCAGCAATTTGATGGGTCCCAATGACCAGATCTACAATATCTGATCCTTTAAGGAGCTTTTCCCTCTCCTGTTGGGCAACACAACCAGCCACCACCAGTACCATCTTGGGATTGTTCCTTTTTGCCTGCCTGAACCTACCTACTGCGCTATAAACCTTGTGCTGGGATTTTTCTCTAATAGCGCAGGTATTGATGATGACCACGTCCGCTTTTTTCTCGTCGCTGACGGCCCTGAAATTAAACCTATCCATCAATGATGACATTATTTCCGAATCATGGACATTCATCTGACATCCGTAGGTCTCAATATAATAAAATCCTCTTGCCAAATTTATAGCCTCTCCAAGTTGATCAATGTTGTTTCGGCTGCAGAAACAGCGTTAATGTTAGCACAAAATCCATGACAGGATATGACAACCCTTTCTCAGGTCCGAGTTCCAGGGCGACTGCGAAAAAACTATTCACGAGGATGAAATTGTTGCGCACCATTCCATTATAAAAAGTTATCATGATATAAGGATGTTAGTTTTACCCCTCTTCTGTGACCAGTCAAACTGGGAGCTTATGATCAGTTGGTCGCGCGCAAATTTTTAGCATACCAACCCTATCACTAATTTTAGAAGCATTCATCGGATGATGATTCCAAAACCGCTGATAATGCCATAAAAAGGACAAAAAAATAGCCCGCCTTAATGATAGGGGGCTGAGGGTATGGATTAGGAGTCGTTTGTTGACGATTAATAGTGCAAGTTAGGCGCCAAAAACGATAATCCGAATGAGGATTATGATTTCTAATTTCAGTTTTGTCTTTTTTATCGGCTTACAGGAATCGGTCCACCTCGACTACAAGACCTTTAACAGCGGCCACGGATTTCTCGAAGAGAGTTTTTTCTTCCGGAGATAGGTCTACTTCCACAACTTTCTCTACACCAGCCGAACCTAGAACCGCTGGAACTCCAACAAACAGGCCAGTATGTCCATATTCGCCATCAAGATAGGCAGCGACAGGAAGCAGCCTCTTTTTGTCAGCCAATACCGATTTTGCCATTTGGACAGCGGAAGCGGCCGGAGCATAATACGCGCTACCGGTTTTCAGGAGCCCAACTATTTCGGCTCCACCCTGCCTGGTTCTCTGAACGAGTTCTTCCAGTCGCGATTCGGACATGAATTTTGTTATTGGCACTCCGCCCACGAAACAGTTTTGTTTGAGTGGGACCATGGTGTCACCATGTCCGCCCAGCACAAGCGCGTTGATATCCTCTACCGATATTCCGATTTCTTCTGCGATAAACGTCCTGAACCTTGCAGTATCAAGTATTCCCGCCATGCCCAGGATTTTTCTCGGGGGTAGTCCTGACTTCTTCCAGGCTGTGTAAACCATTGCGTCGAGCGGATTGGAGACCACTATCATGACGGCGTCAGGTGAGAACTTGGCGGCTTTCTCGCTGACATCGCCGACGATCCGCACGTTGGTGGACAACAAATCATCCCTGCTCATGCCAGGCTTACGCGCTATTCCGGCCGTAACTATAATCAGATCACTATTTGCGGTCGCTTCGTAGTCGTTTACGCCCACTACTTTAGTGTCAACCCCGAGCACAGGTGTGGTCTCGTACATGTCGAGACCCTTACCCTGCGGAACTCCCTCGAGAATATCCACAATGACTATATCCCCTAGTTCCTGGGCTGAAGCATAAGCCGCTACTGAGGCGCCGACATTTCCAGCGCCTATTACCGTGATTTTCTTGCGTGGCATGGTGAAAGCCTCCCCTTCATTGAATCCTTTGACATACGCCGATTGACTATTCGAACCTAACAAGTATTCCGCATTTCGGGTTTCTGTCAAGAAACTTCATGCCGACACCAATTAACGTGAAGCAGTGATAAAAGAACTGTTTCCTCAGTGCCTTAAGGTCAGTTAACGCAGTTTCACAATTCTGTAACCCTCCCCTTTGAAAACAGGTTCAAACCGCTTGTCATCAAGTAATGCAAAATATTTGGTTTCTCGAAATCTTGAATGGATATATGACTGAAATGGCTCAAAATAAATAACACTGTTCCTGTTCCCGTCCCCTAGACTGGAAGCGGCAGACCTCTCAGCCGAGCCAAAAGGCTCAACTCCTTGAAAGGACTTTGAAATATTTTTAGGCTTGAAGTCCCTTTCCCTCACGATCATATAATCTACGCCATTATCCTGGGCAAATTTTCTGATTGATTCAGGATCGCTGGAATAGTAAGCGTCAAAAAAATCCATGGTTCGTTTTCTTATGATTTTCCAATAATCGGTAAACCAGGTATGCGAGAGTTCGAAAGTGATGAAGGCCTTTCTCCGGGCAAAGGTCACAACATTGTCCATGACTTCCGGTGGTCCGGCCACCACGCTATTCTTTGGGGTTTTCAATAGGAATTCGTATAGTTGGGTATCCTTGGAAAAATTGTAAATACCAACATCGTTAAGCCTCAGCCCACCCATTACCATCACAAATATCAACAAGACTAACAGGTAAAATTTCTTCAGATTTAGTGATCTTATGATACTGGAGATACAGATGGCATATATTATTGAATAAAAGAGATTGAACGAAAATTCGATGTAACGTCTGGGTAAAAACAGTTTCATGGCTACTTCGTAGGAAACGAAATAAAGTATCAACGAAGCCACGGCCAAATATACAAGGAAGCCCATCCTGGAAAGATCGATATCCCATTTGTTGATTGCGACTGCCCACAAAATCCCTATCAGACAAGCCGCTCCACTTATTGTGCCTGCCACCGGACCGTAATCGTCATATAGAAGTAAGAGCACCACCGGACGGAACATTTCCCAATAAAGGTCTGGCCCTGGTTGCAGTTGATAGCGTCCGGACGCGGTGTATTCGATGTGACCGTAAATGTCCACCCATGAAATGAGTTCACCGAATTCTGTTGATCTCAAAAAAACATGCTGAACCAAAATCGCCAAGGCGCCTGCCAGGACTGGAACGTTGAGCAATACTATTTTTGCCAGGCTATATCTGTGAACCAACATTTCGGCTCGACCCGTCAGTAGCTCCAAGAACTGGCCACCGAAGTTTTTAAGCATATAAAGAGCGTGCGTTAACGAGCACAAAACAAAGATGTATGGGTTAAAAACCGACTGGATCATGATAGTCAGCCCTGCCCACAAGAGCTTTTCCGACGCTAGAAAATAAATGTACGCCAGCATGAGAGGGTAGGCAAAGCTTTGAGACATGCCGCCTGATATCTTCGCCATATAACTGGTAAACAAAAATGAGCTTGTGGCAAGAACAACGGATGCGAGTTCATCACTGAATGTGGAGCCGATCAGGAACAGCAGCGCAGCATTCAAAGTGAACAAGAATGCTGTCAATACCTTGCTGAATTGAACAGGATTCAGGAGACCCGAAAAAACGTAGTAAATGGACTTGACCCCGACTGGCACATAATTCTCCGCATATCTTGTCAGTAGGTCATCCTGGAATAATTCAGGGTCCAGCCATCTTTGCATCCAATATATCTGCTGACGAACATCGTCATTGATTACATATGGATTGGTAAGCGCATCAAAATGGCCTAGTGCGTAAACCGTTAGGGTCGCGAAGATGACTATTAAAAGACACTGATTGCGATTTAATTGATGGGTCGCGACCGATTTCAATCAATTGACCTCTTATCGAATGTATTACCATGAACGTTTCAATTGGTCATCCGGGCTTGGGCAAGTAGAATTGGCGCCCTAGAAATTGTCGTACATGGCTCTGTGAATCCTCGGCGTCATATCGCGTATCATCTGTGAAATTGCTTTGCGGCGATTCGAAAGTGTGCCGGGAATCGAATCCGTGACAGTGTAAGTATAGGACGATGCAAAGTCTTTTTTCCATAAAGTCTGCCTGTCCTGATTGCGTTGAAGGTCTGCCTGGACCTTGAGGACCCCTATTCTCGTGAGTTCCTTGCCATCAGCTCTGTAAGCCGATGGCGTGTCCTCATATGATACAATACTTGTCTTTAGTGAGGCGTCAGCGCCATCGGGCAAAAGCTTCATCGTTGAGCCAAGGGAATATTCACGCCTGAGTTCATTGGTCAGTTCGGTTTCAATTCCGGTTATCACCGTGTTGTTCACGACACTGTTGACGGAGAGAGTTTTCAAGTTTGCAGGAAACTTAGAATCCGTTCTGGAGCCGCCAAAACGGTAACCGCATCCTGACGCCTGCGCTAAACAGAATAAGATGATGACGCCAAAGAGGAATTTTGGGTGACTTCTGAAAGAAACTTTTCTTCTCAAGCGCACTGATTCATATTCTTTGAATAGAATTCCGAGAGTATTTCGAACAGAAGTAGTGTTACCAAAATTCCCCATTAGTTTTGACTAGTCTACAAAAAATGCGCTTATCATCGTGATATTGGGCGGATAGGTTTAGCTTGATAACAATCAACTGACAACACATCGTGTTTTGATCATTATCAAGCTATTTGATTTATTGCCACAAAAAAACTGTTGGTTAGCTTACTACTATGTTGAGGAGCTTTCCTGGCACAACTATCATTTTTCTGATCGTGTGTCCCTCAATGAACTTTTGAACATTTAATTCCGCCAGCGCCGTCTGCTTGATCTCGTCATCTGTAGCGTCGAGCAGAACTTTTATTTCTGATCGTTTCTTGCCATTAACCTGCACCACGATGGCCAGAGCGTCTTCTACCAGCATTGATTGGTCATATTTTGGCCAGGGTAATTTTGTCAGGCCGCTTCTACCGCCAAGGTTTTCCCAAAGCTCCTCTGCAAAATGAGGAGTGAAAGGCGCCAGCATGAAGACAAGCATTCTTATGGCGTTATACACGGCGTCCCGGAGATCGCCCGAAGCGTTAAGGTCATTAACCGGTATCTTGCCGAGTTCATTTGAGAATTCCATAATTGCAGCGATTGCGGTATTGAATCTGAATCTGTTATTTATGTCTTCCGTGACTTTTTTCAGCGTCTTATGCGTCATGCGCCGAATGGCCCTGGCTTGGTCGGATTTGTCGGAAACATTCTGGACGGCTTTCAGGTCTTTTAGCTGAAAAACCAGACCCCATACACGGTTTAGGAACCTTGCGGCCCCTTCCACGCCCTCCGATGTCCACTCAAGATCCCGCTCCGGTGGCGCTGCAAAAAGGCAGAACAGCCGGACAGTGTCACATCCGTACTTGTCAATCAAGTCCTCAGGATCAACCACATTGCCCTTCGATTTTGACATCTTGGCGCCATCCTTGATTACCATTCCCTGAGTCAGAAGATTGACAAAAGGCTCATCCTGATTCTTGATCCCCAGATCCCTGAGGGCCTTTGTGAAGAAGCGAGAATACAATAGATGGAGAATGGCGTGTTCGATCCCGCCAATGTACTGGTCCACTGGCGCCCAGTAATCAAGCTGCGCTGGTTCAAGTATTCCTTTGTCGAATCGCGGGCATGTGTAACGGTCGAAGTACCAGGAAGACTCAACAAAAGTATCCATCGTGTCGGTCTCTCTTTTGGCCGGATTTCCGCATTTGGGGCATGTCACGTTGACCCACCAATCCAGATCTGGCAACGGCGAGCGACCGCTTTTTGGAAAATCTATATCCGTAGGCAATTTTACAGGTAATTGATCATCGGGGGTGGGCACTATACCACAGTCTGGGCAGTGTATGATCGGAATGGGCGCCCCCCAATACCTCTGACGGGAAATTCCCCAATCCCTGATCCTGTAGTTGATTGTCAAACCACCGCGACCCATGGTTTCAAGTTTTGCGCTGATCGCTCTCTTTGCGCTAATGTTGTCCATTCCATCAAATTCCTGTGAATTGACCAGGAATCCTTCATCAACAAAAGCCTCAGTCATGGATTCAGCTTTTAGGGTGGTGTCCGGTGGTTGAATTACTACAACTACATCAAGAGCGTATTTCCTGGCAAACTCGAAATCCCTCTGATCGTGGGCTGGCACCGCCATAACTGCGCCGGTCCCATAGTCAAACAGGACGAAGTTTGCGCTATAAATGGGCATTCGTCTTCCCGTGACCGGGTTGATGCAATAAGCGCCCAAAAATACACCCTTTTTCTCTGCGTTCTCCCCAACTCTCATCTGCCAGTCCTGAGTCAGGGCTTCATTCACGAATTTCTGGACCGGCGCTTCTTGGGAAGTACCCCTGGAGAGTTTCAGACACAGAGGATGTTCTGGCGCCAGACTCATAAAAGTTGCGCCGTACAGGGTATCCGGACGTGTTGTAAAAACCTCTATTGAATCATCGGAATTTTCAAGAGGAAAAAATATTCGGGCGCCTTCACTCCTTCCGATCCAATTTCTCTGCATGGTGAGCACCTTCTCGGGCCAACCAGTTAAATCGTCACATTTATCCAGCAATTCCTGGGCGTAGGCGGTGATCCTGAAAAACCAGCCGTCCTGTTCGCGCTGTATTACATTCGTTCCACATCTCCAGCATTGGCCGTCTTCTACCTGTTCATTCGCCAGAACGGTTGCGCAGGGCTCGCAATAGTTGACTATGGATTTTTTACGGTAGACCAACCCTTTTTCCAGCATTCTTATAAAAAGCCACTGTTCCCATCGGTAATACTCAGGATGGCATGTGGCTATTTCTCTGCTCCAATCATAAGATAGGCCAATCCTTTTAAGCTGTCGCCTCATCTCGTTTATATTGTTCATTGTCCAAACGGCTGGATGTGAACCATGTTTTATCGCTGCGTTTTCCGCCGGCATTCCGAAAGCGTCCCAGCCCATGGGGTGAAGCACATTGAATCCCTGGGACATCCGGAATCTGGCTACTACATCGCCTATGCAATAATTTCTGACATGCCCCATGTGTATTCGACCGGAGGGATACGGGAACATCTCCAGCAGGTAGTATTTCTTCTTGGAGTCATCGAGTTCCACCTTGAAAACATTTTCCCTGTCCCAAAAGAGCTGCCATTTTTTCTCGATCACTTCCGGGTTATATTTCGGGTCCATAATTCCTCCAGAATACAGTGGATGAACAATTAAACTTTTAGACTAACACATAGACCATTGGTCTTCAACGGCTTTTATCCGTGAACCAAGACAACGCGACATTTTCCGGATCAACTTAATTTTCTTTTTATAAAATGTTATCAATGATATTTTCTAGAGTGTTTGGGCTCTTATTCGGACTGATGTAATTTTCCCCGAACGGGGAAAGAGATTTTCAGCAGATATTAAACCAGATATGGAGGGGTAATTTTATGAGCAGAGAATACTCGGTAAACCCTGAGGGTGAAGGATTCCCGGTTCCGGAAGATGCAGACTATCAGACCGAATTTGAACGACTACAAAAGCTTGTAGATTATAACAGGCAACTGGGTCGAGAGATCGTAGTCGTTGTTGGTTTGGGTTTTGTTGGAGCAGTGATGGCTGCCGTGATAGCGGATTCGACCGACGCTTCAGGAAAACCAGGGAAGTTTGTTATTGGTATGCAGAGGCCTAGCCCTCGTAGTTTCTGGAAAATACCAATGATTAACCGAGGGGTTTCCCCGATGAAATCAGAAGATCCAGAAGTGGACGAACTCATACACAGATGTGTGACTCAAAAAAATACCCTGACGGCTTCTTTTACTTACGACGCCCTGAGTTTTGCAGATGTTGTGGTCGTCGATGTCCAGTGCGATTACATCAAGGAATCACTTGCGGATGTTTCCACCGGTTATGTCCAATTGGAGGATCTCGAAAAATCACTTGAAATCATCGGACAGAAAATTCAACCCCATGCTCTTGTCCTTATTGAAACCACGGTCCCGCCAGGAACAACCGAACAGGTCGCCTATCCTTTGATATCAAAGGCTTTCAAAGCTCGTGGCATCGACAGCGAGCCGGTTCTTGCTCACAGTTATGAGAGGGTAATGCCGGGCGCCAACTATGTGTCATCGGTTCGTAATTTCTGGCGTGTTTGCAGCGGAATTGACGAAGCCTCCCGCGAAAGGGTGTCCAAATTCCTTGGGGAGGTCATAGACGTAGTCAATTTCCCTTTGACTGTGCTCGACAGGCCCATTGAATCCGAAACCGCCAAGATAGTTGAAAACAGTTATCGAGCCACCATTCTGGCGTTCCTGAACGAATGGAGTCTTTTTTCAGAGCGAAATGGCGTTGACCTTATCAAGGTGATCAATGCGATAAAGGTTCGTCCGACCCATTCCAACATGATATTTCCGGGTCCCGGTATCGGCGGATATTGTTTACCCAAGGATGGCGGGCTTGGGGTATGGGCATACAAACACTTGATGGGCTTCCAGGATGATCTTTTTAAAATTACGCCTGAGGCAATCAACATAAATGACAGCCGGGCGCTTCATGTTGCTGAGCTTGCCCGGGACGCCCTTAGAAAC
>CALDNG010000467.1 GCA_937915285.1 uncultured Desulfomonile sp.
GAGCCAAGACCGGCCACTGCGCCGGATGCAAAACCTAGTGTCGTAGGTTTACTTTTTAAAACCCATTCTGCCACTACCCACATAATCGCTCCCATGGCTGCAGCCATGTGGGTAGTAAGGAATGCGTTGCAGGCTATCCCATCGGCCGCCAGTCGGCTTCCAGCGTTGAAACCGAACCATCCGAACCACAACAATCCGATTCCAAGCAAGGTTAAGGTGAGGTTATGAGGTATAAACGGCCTGTGGCCATAGCCTTTCCTTTTGCCCACCATTATGGCCGCAACCAGAGAGGCCACGCCGCAATTCAAATGAACAACCAGCCCACCGGCAAAGTCCAGGCAGCCCAACTTGCTAAGCCAACCGCCTCCCCAGACCCAGTGACACACCGGGACATAAACCAGGCTTATCCACAATATCGTAAAGATAACGAAGGAACTGAATTTCATCCTCTCTGCAAAGGCCCCGGATATCAACGCAGGCGTTATAATCACGAACATACCCTGAAAAATAAGGAAAGCAGAATGAGGTATGGTGAGTCCTTCCTTGACCTCAGACCCAACTCCATTACCCATGATGTATTCAAATCCACCTATCACTCCGCCAACGTCAGAGCCAAAAGAAAGTGAATATCCGTAGATAAGCCAGATTACAGAAGCAAGACCCATGAGGAAAAAACTGTGCATCATTGTTGAAAGCACATTTTTAGACCTGGTCAGACCTCCATAGAACATTGCCAGCCCGGGCGTCATCAAAAGAACAAGGGCCGAACAAACCAGCACAAATGCCGTATCAGCGGCGTTCATCTAAAGGACCTCCTGCATCTAAATGGTGAAATTATTCTCTGGAAATGGGATCAGCCAAAAGCTTGAGGTAGTCTGATCCAGCAACCAGATCGCGGAGTAGTTACAATTTTGGAAGGATAAGCAAAGGGTGTGCCATTATTGATAAAAGTGAAAGTTCTGAGATGGATCCCGGTAATAACAAGATGTTAAGTCTGAATCCGAACCTGATCCTCCCCCCAGAATTCTTCAGATTTCATACCACACGGTATCAAAACACAAAAAAACTGACTTTTCGGTAGCTGTAATAGGTCAGGACGGATTCAAAGCCTTTCGAGGACATAGATTGTGATCTCCTGCAGCGGGAAACCTGGATCAGAAATCATGACCCCGGTCTTGTGACAGGAGAAACCCTTTTGAATGAGACGTCCCATGAAACGGTTCACAACCATTCTATCCCTGTCGGCTATAACTATGACCCCATGGGGTTTCAGCGCATTTATTATCAGTTTTTCCAGGGAGCTGTGAGTCAGATAATCATAGACTATTTCTGAGCCGATTATGATGTCGAAAACTCCCACAGGGACTGGAAACTCCCAGTCGAGATTGACGAATCGAACATTTTCGTCATACGCCTTGTTGATGATGGTGTTCTGTCTAGCAGTATCAAGGGCTTCGTCCATGTAATCAGTGAAGGTAACCCTGGCCCCCTTCAATGCGGCAACTAATCCGCCAAGCCCCACGCCTGAGCCTAGTTCTAGAACATCCCTGTTGCTGAAACTGTTTGACGATTCGATAAACCGTGCCAATGCCAGAGAAGATGAAGTCACACCCCACCAGAATGATATGCGATCCGGGGATTCAGGCCGAGCCCCAGGAAGTATGAGTCGTATCTGAAGGTCTCCTACTCGCAAGACGCCTGTCTGTGAAGATTCTTGATTCACCATTGTTTCTCTAATATTATCATGCCCAAAACCAGACCGGGACCGATTAATGGCGCCAACATGCCTGACCCGGTGAACCGGCTCAAGGTGATGCAGTAATGTCTAGCCTAATAATTAAGACTCCAGCAAAGATAAATATTTTCCTAAGCGTGCTCGGAAAACGCGCAGACAATTACCATGAACTTGAAACCCTTTTTCAGACCATTGAATTATACGATGAGTTGATAATACGCAAGAGAAAGGGCAGTCGTAGCCTGTTAGTCAAAGATCGTCCAGATCTGCAGAACTCTGAAAATCTTGTCCTTAGGGCCATAAGATGGCTGGAAAGCAGATGTGAGACGGAACTTGGGGTTGAAGTCGAACTCCGTAAACAAATCCCCATCGCTGCGGGACTCGGGGGTGGCAGTTCTGACGCCGCGGCCACCCTGCTGGGGATGAGGGAGCTTTTTGATCTTCGGGAACTAACGGACGAGGATCTGGCTACCGGGGCTCTTACTCTCGGGGCAGACGTTCCTTTTTTCCTTTCAGGAGGCGCTGCAATTGGCCACGGAGTTGGGGAAATCCTGACCCCGGTCAGACCACTCGAGGATCATGCAATAATGCTGGTAAATCCGCTCTTCCCTGTGGCGACTGCCCAAATCTTTGCGGCCTTTTCCGAGACCTTGACAGCTTACAAAAAAAAAGGTACGTTACAAAGATTGCTTGATCAGGGGGCTGAATTAAATCAACTGCTTTTCAACGACTTGCAGCAAAGCGCTGAATTAATTTATCCTGAAATAAAGTTGATCAGGGAAACATTTGTTGAAGCAGGGGTGAGAGAAACGTTGATGACAGGTAGTGGACCGACGGTTTTTGCTCTCGGAGATTTAGAGATGCTCGAATCGTTGAGAAGCCTTTTCAGCGACAAGTATTGGATTGTTGTCACCCATCCTTGTTCAACAGGGGTACTGTTCAACCAATAAAATATAAGGCCGATCAGAAGCCTTGATTTGGGGTGTCGTCAAGTGGCAAGACACGGGTCTTTGGATCCCGCATTCGGAGGTTCGAATCCTCCCACCCCAGCCAAAAAATTCGGTGATTCTTTTTCGCCAATGAGGTCCTAAATGCCTTCTAAAACGCTTGAAACAAGAGAAAATCAAAAGACAAGACTTTCAATCGCCATCCAGAGCCGCACCCAGTTACTCACTGAAAATGGCGCCTCGGACAAAGATCTGGCCAAAGATCCACAAATAAAAAGTTTTAAGGCCAAGGTCAGGCAGATTGAGGGCGCGATTGCCAGAATAAACCATCTGGAAGGCCAGAACGTAAAAATGGCTGAGAAAAGGGCCCAGAAAATTGCTGAGGCGGCTGCTGAAAGGGCTGAGTTGATCAAGGCCGGCGCCAAGCCAAAAAGTAAGAAAAAAGCCGAAGAGCCGGTTCCTGAGCCACCGAAGAAAGGTGGCAAGTCGAAAGCCAAACAAAAAACCGAGGGAAAAAAAGACTCGAAGTAATCATTTTTTCTAGCCGTTTTTTTGTCTCACCGCTATGAAGTTTCTGTTTACTGGTCGGGGTCTGACACCTGTTCAGAACCCTACCAGTTTTTATTACTCTTCCAGTCTTTTCATCTCCTAATATGCAAGCAGAGCGCCTATGGATAGTATCAATATATTACAAATACTTCAGAAGCTGGTTTTGATAGCTCCGGGTTTTTTGCTGGCTGTTACCGTCCATGAATTCACACATGGTTATGTGGCCTACCGTTTTGGAGACCCGACCGCAAAAATGTCAGGACGCCTGACGTTCAATCCCCTTAGCCACCTTGATCCGATAGGAACGCTGGCCCTGGTGCTGACGCAGATGATTGGCTGGGCAAAGCCTGTTCCTATAAATCCACGTTACCTGGCCAACCCCAGGTCTGACATGCTGTGGATAAGCCTTGGAGGGCCGGCGGCTAATCTGCTAACCGCAGTGATTCTTGCAATCGGGCTACATTTGATGGATCACTATGCAGCGCCATACATGATGCGCAGTTCCTTTGAATACATAATCAAGCCCATGATGCTGATCATTTATTTCGGGGTGCAGATCAATATTGTCCTTGCTGTTTTCAACCTCATTCCGGTTCCACCACTGGACGGATTCAGTGTTCTGGCAGGAATACTGCCCCGCAGTTTCGCTTATCAGCTCGAGAGATTGGAGCCGTACGGCTTCATCATTCTTCTGATATTGCTTCTGTCAGGTGTCATCTCCTTCATCATACTTCCACCGATTATGTTTATTCAGAATCTTTTGCTTGGACAATTCTGAGATTCGATATGCCTTACGAGGTGAAACTGGAGAATTTTGAAGGTCCGCTTGATCTTCTTCTCTATCTGGTAAACCGCAATGAGGTAAGCATTCTTGACATCCCTATTGCACTGATCACCGATCAATATCTGGAAACCATTGAGTCCGTAAAATCGGTCAATCTGGATTTGGCCGGGGAATACCTTTTGATGGCGTCATATCTGACCCAGATAAAGTCAGCATGTCTGTTGCCCGCAAATGTTTCGGAGAGTCCTGATGAGGTTGAAGAAGACCCGAGGCAGGAGTTGATCGACCATCTCATACAGTACAAGCGTTATCGGGACGTTTCAATGCTTTTGAATTCTTCGCCATTGCTGGGCAGGGAAGTTTTCAGCAGGGGGAGTTATCCTGAACTGGAACTGGCCAATGATACTGGGCCGGTTCTGCAAATCAGCCTGGACGATCTGATGGAGGCGCTACGGGAGGTTATCCAGAGAACGTCAAGGCCTGACCTCATGGTCGTCGAGCCTGAAATATTAGCCATAAAGGACAGGATAGCCGTTATAATAGACATGATTTCAAAAAGGCAGTGGGTAACATTTCGATCGCTTTTTGATGACGACCTCACGAGGGTTCAGGTGGTCACGACCTTTCTTGCCCTACTGGAAGTTGTAAAGATGGGAATCGCAAAAATCTATCAAGATGTTCCATTTGGGGCTATACTGATTTCCAGAAGACAATAATTCCAAACCAACTTGCGGCGCATCACACAAACTTCAAAGGACAACCTTGAGGGAGGATGATATGCAGGCCAGATTACAGCGTTCCATGCTGATATTACCTGCTAACGTGCAAAAATTCGTTGAAAAAGCTCACACCCGAGGGGCAGACGCTGTGGCGCTGGATCTTGAAGACTCAGTCCCTCTGCCCGAAAAGGAAGCTGTCAGGGCGACTGTAAGAAACTCGATCAGCCTTGCAGGAAAGGGTGGTTCAGAGGTTCTTGTGAGGGTGAACAACGACGATCAGATGCTGGTCCGAGATCTTGAATCTGCCGTGTTTGAGGGGCTCTCGGCCATATTTCTACCCAAGGTAGAAAGTCCGGACAATGTTTTGAATGTGGACCGTCAGATTGGAGTTCTGGAGAAAGAGCGTGGTCTGAACCCCGGCTCTGTGAAAGTAGCGGTACACATTGAAAGCCCACTGGGAATTCTTGATCTGCGCAATATAGCCAATTCCTCCAGCCGGATCGAATCAATAAGTCTGGGAGTTGATGACTATTGTCTGTCAATGGGAATCAGGCCTTCACATTCTGCAGAGGAACTTTTCTTGCCGATGACCACCATTGCGATGGTTGCCAGAGCCATGGGCACGATGCCACTAGGAGTATTCGGTTCGGTAGCCGAATACAGGGACAAGCAAAAGTTCCTTATGTCAGCCCAGAGGGCTAGAAACATGGGCTTTTGCGGCGCTTATTGCATACATCCGGACCAGGTAACCATTTTGAACGAGGTTTTTTCTCCATCCCCGGAGGAAATTGACTGGTCTAGAAGGGTAGTGCAATGTTTTGAGGAATCGCTTAGGAATGGACGTGCGTCCACAAGGCTTGATGACAGGATGGTGGATACTCCTGTTTATCGTCAGGCCCTGCAGGTGATGGAGCTTGCACACGCAATAGACCTGATAGAGGACAGGAAAAAGGCGGCAATAATACATAATGGCGGCTCGTGAAATGTCTGATCCCGAAAAATTAACATCTTCTCTGCTCGACGAGATAAAAAATCACTCCAACTTTCTGACTGATCTGTCAAGGCCTGAGCCTCACACCGGTGGCGGCTCAGCGTCAGCCTATGTAGGTGGTGTGGCCTCCATCCTGATTCTCAAGGTTTGCCGCATAGAAGCCGCCAGGAAATTGGCCAGTCCTGAATTTACGGAGGGGTGGAATTCATTGGCCAGGAAGTGCGAGGAATGCGCACAGCGATTCATGGGCCTTGTCCGCGATGACAGTGAGGCGTATCAGGAATGGATGGTCCTCAGAAAACTAAACAATGCTCAAAACCAAGTTAAAAAGGCCTTTATGAATGTTGTCGGTGTCCCTGTCAGAATAATACGTTTGAGCGCAGAGGCGCTTGAAGTGGCCCGACAGACGCTGGAAGGCTGCAGGCCGCATCTTGCCTCAGACATAATGGTTGCTGTGGAAATGCTGGCTTCAGTCATGAATGGGGCTCTTAGGATTGCTCAGGCCAATTTGGAAGAGGATTCCGGCAAGTGTGGCTGTGAGGAATTGGAGCATGAGTTACTCAATGCGGTGAATGTCGGGATGGGAAGATACAGGACCCTGGTTAGGAAGTATCCCACCGGGACTGTAATGATGTTCAGTGATACGCTCTGAAGAATGCCCCCTAAGTATTTGGTGATACCATGAAACTTGCGGCAGACAACTTACACGGACTCAACCCCGTCGTCATAGAGGCGTTTGATAAACTCGATCCAGAACCGCTTCGAGTCCTGTCAAGGCAGTTTGAGGAAATTGGCGCAGACTTCATTGACATAAACCCGGGTAGGCTCAGCCGGAAGAACGAGGGTAGGATGGCCTTCCTTGTCGACAGTGTTCAGTCGGTTTCAAACCTGAGGCTGATCCTTGACAGTCCTGACCCTCGAATTTTGGAGATAGGACTGGAGTCGGTGAAGCAAAGACCTGTAGTTAGCGCTTTATCCCTGGAGCACGACAAGATAGAAAAGATTTTGCCACTGGCCAAAAGACACGATGCTGAACTGGTAATCCTCCTCATGGATGAAAATTCATTCACCCCGTCTACGGTCGATGAAAAGCTGGCCATTGCCATTCAGTTGAGACAAATTTGTCTTGAGGCTGGATTAAGCAATGATGACCTGATCTTCGATCCTGTTCTTCCTAACCTGACCTGGCCAGATGCAATGTTTAGGATTGGCGAAGCCATCAAAACAGTTAGGTTACTAGCGTCTGGAGCGGTTTTTCAGGAGCCGGCAAGAACCATGTGTGGACTGTCGAATTTGAGAAGTGGAGTCAA
>CALDNG010000468.1 GCA_937915285.1 uncultured Desulfomonile sp.
CCTGATACATAAGTCTCATGTCCGCGTGCGAAACCCATAAAGCATAAAAGATAAGGCTCAGAGTCTCATGATTATCTTCTTCCAGATATTTCTTCAGCATGCTGACAATGGGGGTCTGTTCCATGGCATTGAGGTCATGTATAGCTATGAGGTTCGAATAGGCCCGGCAGAGTTCCTGGCCCAGGAACGGTATCGACTCGAAATTCTTCAGGCCAGAAAGTCGGATGACTTCAAGTATGGCCTGTTTAGACCTCGTTTTACCCTCCAGCAATGAGACCTCAAGATATGGAAGTATCTCCTCACCATAACACATGAGCGCTTCCATGGATGCCTTGCGAACTTCGTCGTGGTCATCACCCAGCAGGGTTATAAGCTTGTTTACGGCTCTCATGTCCTTGGAGCCTGTGCACGAGGCTGCTGCCTCCGCCCTGGTCATGGGATTGTTATCATCAAGCAGCGCCAAAGCCACATCCGGATCTATCTTGGGCGCTTCGACTACTAATGTTTCTGGCAACTTGTCAGAGCGTTCCTCGACTGAGACAGGACCGTATTGAACAGCGCCTGAACCGCTGTCAAAAGCCCTGACAGATTCTATCTGGTCAAAGTCGATCTCCCGCTCAACTATTACCTGCTTGAGCGTCTTGGTGTAATGCTTCCTGAAAACCAGCGTCTCATACAACCAGTGAACCGCTAGGGCCAAAGCCACCGCAGAAAAATACCTGGCGCTAAGGATTGGCTTGAGAGCAATCATCAATAGCGAGCCGGACAACATGCCTACTTTCAGGACAGTCCCCCGAACAAAAGTCCTGCTCCAGGTCTGGAGTTCTTGCGGTATGATGTTGAAGAATATTTTGTTTACCGGGCCGGCCACTGCTCGCTGGATCAGAATGACTGAAAACTGGCCATAGGCTGCCATAAAGATGTTAAAGAATCCCATAAGGCCCGCAAAAAGGATGGTAAAGTTCAAGGGCTGAATCAATGCGGAATTTGTGAGACCTATGGTTTGATACATCCTCCCCATAAGAAATAGCAGAAAGAAGGAAATCAGAGTCGTGCAGCCCCTGAAAATACTCAAGAAGGATATCAGCGCCTGTTCCGAATGGAAAGTGGCCGTTGCGATTTCACTGAACTGATAGAAGAATATGGGCAGCAATATGTTAGGTGTTAGTCCAATGATCACCAGGTATCTTATGATGGGATACTTGGCCATGAGATGGGGGACTTCCCTGATGCCGATGGTGGAACCCTTAGCCGCAGTTTTGACCTCTTTCTTGGGACCGAAATACCCCGTCCCGGTAGTAAACGTGTACAAACCTACAGCGGCTGAAAGGACTGCAAACAGAATGAGTGTCTGATCCTCACCAAAATACATGGTGAATGGTTTTGTGCCGAAACTGCCGATTGTAGTGGCCAGGACCTGAAAGGCGGTTATAAATGGGAATATGCGCTTACCCTGCCTGGCGTCGAACAGGTCTCCAGCGACATTCCAAAGATAAACCAGCATTATGGAATCAAGGAGATAGAGGAGTTGATACAGTATCGGGTATGCTATCGATATATTCTCTTTGACCATGAAAAACAGAATTACACTCGATACCCCGTAAAAAATCATGAACCAAGATAGTATTGAATAGTCGAGAAATTTGCGGCCAATGCGATTAGCCAAGCCGAAAACGGCAAATGTCAGCAGGGCATTTATGACCAACATATAAGGGATGTATTCGGGGCCGTATCGCTTGAGAAAAGCGGCGTCCACGTAGTTCCTGAAAAATGCCAGACCAAGCGCTGAAACAAAAAAGATGCCGGATATCCACAAAAATTTGTTCAGTTCGTGAGGGTAAACCTTGAGATATTTTTCTAGTAGTTTTTTCATGAGAAATCTTCGGTTCTTTTAAGATTGATTCGATAGCGGGAATTTGTAAAGGCAAACCGGTCGACTTCTTGCCATGCCACCATAGGAGGCCCGGACATCGTATCAGTATTCGCCATGTCTGGCTCTAGTTTTTTATGTACCCCTCTGCATCCATCAGACTTTTTACTTTTTGCCCGAATCCTTTGGGAACCCTGAGGAATGTGGCGTACGGGTAACGTCTGTCGGATTTGACCAAAGCCCCAAAAGACTGGTCAATCCCTGGATTCAGTTCCCAGATCGACCTGGGAGTCGCTCCAACCCACTGGGACAGATTCTTCAGCGGCAAATCCCTGACGAGTTTCGTTTTGTCAACCACGTCGAATTTCAGCGGATTGGCTGGAGGGGCATCCATGTCAAATGCCTTTCTGTTCTCGTTAATTATCTTAAGGGCAATCATTCTGGGTATTATAGCCTCAGAATAATGAGGGGCCAGCACATCCCAGAAACTGAACCCGGGGTTCTTTTTCACTATCGTCTCTATCCTATCCACACCGTCGACAAACGATGCAATTGAAAAAAGCCAGTCAAATTTGGCGTTCTTCGTCTGTATCTGGTTGAGCAATGCGGACGCGAGTTTTGTGGATATCAAAGGATCGCGACGATCATCCCACTCATTGGAGGACGACCAAGACTGTCCATTGCCTTTGATTCCGCCAAGGTTCCACCAGCCAAGCCCCCCAGACTTGGTCCTGGATGTAGGGCTCAATTCACTCAGGATAGCGGACAGATAGACCATGTCCCGTGGGAGTTTTTCCTCCGCAAGGGTTGAACTTATTAGAGGACCATATACGGATAGCCTCTCGAGAATATCCATCAGCGCTGCGCGTCTGTCCATGAGAAGATAATTGAGTTGTTCCTCAACTCTGGAGGCAACGTCATGTCGGTCAAGGGGTATGCGGACACCGGCGAAAGAAAAGTCGCCCTTCTTCAGGTCACTCGGCAGGTTGTAGTAGGGCCTGGACACCAGGTTAGGTTTTCCAAATGACGCCTCAGGCCCGAGAAGTATGATAACCTTGATTGCTGTTAGGAGAGTTGCTGCTAAGACAAGGACCCTGGCTCCACGATTCTCAGTCATTGATATCAAGCTTTTCATGAAGCCACACACTAAGCGGTTTGGTAACTTATTTCAATTTTTCTTTGTCAGGGCATCCACACACGCTGTCAATTGCCGGTTTGCAGAGTCCTGAAATTAGTTGTTAGTCTTCTTTGTTTATGTTCTCTTTCAATTCCTTGCCGGCTTTGAAAAATGGAAGCCTCTTGGATTTAACCGTTATTTGCTCACCGGTCTTAGGGTTCCTACCTGTGTAACCCTTATACTCCTTGACGACAAAAGACCCAAAACCCCTGATTTCTATCCTGTCGCTTCTCTCAAGAGCCTCTGACATGGTATTGAAAACCATGTCCACTATTTCTTCTGATTTGCGCATTGGAAGCTCGGTCTCTTTAGATAATTGCTTCACAAGATCAGATTTGTTCATACTTTACTCCATTTAATGATCATATTTTTCACAGTGGATATCACGGGCCTTCAAATACATCACCCCCTGAGGGCATTAATTTTCCGAACCGGAAAATCCCACCGCTTCTAACTGGTGTCTATCATCGCATTTAACCATGCCTGGCAAATTTCCGGTGTCAACCGAAATGTCCCAGAATGTTATGAAGCCCGGGGTACCATAATATCCGAATCTCCCCAAACCCATGGCATGGAAGCTCTATTGTTATGGTCTGAGCCTTAAAATGTCAAGAGAAATTGACAACATTGACTCCAGCAGGCTCTGTCTGGTACATTCCTGCCCCATCCATCAGGAAAGTGACCTGGAATTTCATAAGGTGAAATGATGATTTATTTCGCTGACCTGCACGTTCACTCAAAATACTCGCGCGCGACCTCGCCGGACAGTGATCTGGTAAATCTCGACCGATGGGCCGGAATCAAGGGTGCCAGCGTAGTGGCCACCCGAGATTTTA
>CALDNG010000469.1 GCA_937915285.1 uncultured Desulfomonile sp.
GACATTGTTCACACGCTTGAGCATGACGTTGAATGGCCGTCACTGGTATTCTTCATCATGCTCTTCATAATAGTGGGGGCCGCTGATGAAACGGGCATATTGCAGTTTGTGGCAAACTGGCTGAAGGATGTTTCCTCCGGCAACCTGGTACTGGCCATCCTGCTTATACTGTGGACTTCGGCCATCCTGTCGGCCATAGTCGACAACATACCTTTCACGGCTACAATGCTTCCTGTCGTGGCGTTACTTAGCAAGTCCATACCAGGGGCCGAAACAGGCGTCTTATGGTGGGCTCTGGCTTTAGGGGCATGTTTTGGGGGTAACGGCACTATCATTGGCGCTTCTGCCAATGTCATAACTACAGGCATAGCGGAAAAGGCCGGATACAGGATTTCTTTCATTGATTTTTTGAAACACGGAACGCCAATCACCATTGTTAGCCTTATTATATCATCAGCTTACTTGCTTTTGTTCCTCCAGTAAAACCATGGGGCGTCACGTGATCCAACATGGCGCCCCTCTTCAGAATCCCCTGACCTATGCTTTTTCAACATTTTCTTTAGACTTCGGAATTTTTGTTCC
The DNA here is from genome assembly GCA_937915285.1 of uncultured Desulfomonile sp. GTDB lineage: Bacteria > Desulfobacterota > Desulfomonilia > Desulfomonilales > Desulfomonilaceae > CAITZA01. The sequence goes on from CALDNG010000469.1 coordinate 583, forward strand.
AAACGCAGCCGAACACAGATTCCATTTTTGTTGATTGGTTTAGTAAAACCTTATTTTAAAAAAACATTTTTTGAACTAAATTGATGTGTAAAATTCGGTTGGGGGATTGCATGGGATATCAACCGTTGAGTTTTGAACCTTTCTTTGGCTGGGTGAACAGATCCAGAATACTTTATTCCCCAGGTGTCAGGAAAGAACTCGCCTATGAACTTGCTCAGCTCGGCGCTCGAAGCGTAGTGGTGTTAAGTGACACCGGACTTTCCAAGGCAGGCGTCACAGAAAAGATAGTGGAGCAAATAACGGGCTCTGACCTGAAGTTGGCCGGAATTTTTGACAACATTCAGCAGGACGCTCGAATAAATAACATCAATGAGGGGGCGGAATTTTACCGTAACCAGGGGGCTGATTCCATGGTGGTGGTTGGTGGTGGCAGCGTCATGGATACCGCCAAGGCCATCAATATTCTCATTGGTTCGGGCCTTTCAGATTTCAAGCCATTGGCGGATCAGGCAGGATTATGGGAAGACGCCAGCCCGCTACCGCCGCACATAGCATTCCCCACTACTGCAGGAACGGGCTGTGAGGTGACCAACGCTCTGGTGGTCCTGGATCTTGACTCAAAGGCCAAGCTTTCAGTGACCCATCCATTCTGCAATTCTGACATTGCCATGCTGGATCCCGAACTTACAGTTAGCCTTCCGCCCAAAGTCACAGCATTTACCGGAATGGACGCTCTTACACACGCTGTTGAAGGTATCACCTCTATCGGCGCTGAACCGATATCCGACGCTTTGGGATTGCACGCAATCAGGCTCATTTCAACCTGTTTGCCGGTGGTTGTGAAAGATCCGCAAAATGTCGAAGCTCGAGGCAACATGCTGATTGCCTCTACAATGGCGGCCATGTGTTTCTGTAACACCATGACCGGAGCTACCCACGCCGCAGCGCATGCCCTTGGGGCTATTCACGGCATTCCTCACGGAATGGCTAACTCCATAATGCTACCGTTGGTGATGGAATTCAATATCCAGGAAAATCCTCAACGCTATGTCATGATTGCTGACGCTTTCGGTTTTAACACGCAAGGTCTGGATCCTTTCGAAGCTGCCATGAAAGCTGTTGAGGCCGTTAAGGAGCTAAAGCATTCAGTGGGGCTGACCGAAACACTCAAAGACTTTGGCGTTACATCTGATGAAGACCAACTTGCTCCTTTGGTGGAACTTGCTGCGGGTGACGGTCAAATTTCATACAATCCTCGCTATGTCGAGGAATCCGACCTCTTGGCGCTTTTTCAGAAGGCTGTATGACGAAAGGGAAACAAAATGGAATACTGGAAAGACCAGCACGAACCTATCATCGCTTTTTTGAAACTCTTTGACAAGGCAAAGCAGGACCAGGAACTTTTTGAGGGACTCAAGAAAGTCAACCAGCTTATATGGTTTGATTATACCGAAGATGGCCCTGACTGTTCGTTTTACGTTGATTGTCGGAATGGTCAGGTGACATCTCAACAGGGCAAGCCTTCTGAGGAGCCGGACCTTGTCATGAGCCTTTCGGCCGATGACGCCCATAGATCATGGTCTAACAAGCTCAACCCGGTCATGGCAATCACCAGGAAGAAGATTAGGGTTAAGGGATCGGCCACAGGACTACTGAAATTGGCCCCAAAACTAAAGAAAGTAGCCCTGATATACGAACAGGCCCTTAATGAACTAAATTTTTCGGAGAAAATACTAAAATAAGCCCTTGGCAGGGGAACGAGATAATGTTCGGAAATACCGGGAAAATCGTTTGGGTTGACCTTGACGAATCTGCCGCCCAGATCAGGACATTACCTGATAGTTATTATACAAGGTTCATAGGCGGGGCGGGTCTGGCTGCGAAAATATTCTGGGACTTTGGTGATTTTCATGCTGCCCCGCTGTCCCCCCAAGCCCTTCTTATCTTTATGAATGGCCCTTTTGCAGGGCTCAAGTTGTCAGGCTGTTCCAGGAGCGCCGTGGCAGGCAGGTCTCCTTTGACAGGGCATTGGGGAGACTCTTCCTGTGGAGGCCACTTTGCCCCGGAACTTCGCTATGCCGGATTTGACGGGATCGTGCTTGAGGGGAAATCTAAATTCCCATGCGTTTTATTTGTCGAAGACGGGCTTGTGCAAATTTTACCTGCCGGGGACATGTGGGGCGCCGGAGTATTTGACACAACCGACACACTTAGAAAACAATTCGGCAAAAAATCCAGGTCTCTAGTGATAGGCCCAGCCGGGGAGAACCTTGTAAATTATGCCTGCATCATCAACGAGGGGCATCATGCGTTTGGTCGTGCAGGTTATGGCGCCGTGATGGGTTCCAAGAATTTGAAAGCAATAATAGTCAAATCCTCTGAACCTCGATACCTTGCAGCCGACCCGGAGTCCCTTGATGCTCTCAGACGTGAACTCGACTCAAGAATTAGGAATTCCGTCACTTCCCAGGTTTTTCATGAAAACGGCACAGCGGCCAACCTTGAGGGCGCCGTTCACATGGGGGATGTTCCCATCAGAAACTTCACTTCCAGTTTTTGGGAGGAGATGGCAGAGGCGCTCACCGGTTCAACCCTTTCTGAGAGTTACCTTACCAACAAGGGGGCGTGCGCATTCTGCAAGATAGCGTGCAAGAGGGTTGTAGAGGTCAAGGAAGGTCCGTTTGCGATACCCAAAGGGCCTGGGCCAGAGTATGAGACAATAGCGGCTTTCGGATCCATGCTGGGGTCAATGGATCTTGCGGCAACCTGTAAAGCTGGCAGGTTGTGCAATGATCTAGGGATAGATACCATAACTGCAGGCTCAACCATAGCCTGGGGCATGGAAGCTTACGAGAAGTCAGCGATATGCGCTAATGACACGGATGGGATAGTCCTGACCTGGGGCGATCTGGACACGGTTGTCAAGACCATTCTGCCTGACATTGCATATAAAAAGGGTAAACTCGGTAAACTGCTCGGCCTGGGAAGTTTTCAGGCAAGCGCAACTCTTGCGAATGACTCATGGCAGTGGCTCACCATATCCAAGGGCATGGAAGCCCCCATGCATGATCCCAGGGGCGGCGGGCATGGACTTGCCCTGACATACGCCATCAGCCATCGGGGCGCTTGTCATACCGCTAACCCTATGCTTTTCATGGAAATGGGGGCCTGCTATTATCCTGAAATTGGTTTCGAATACGAACTCGAGCCGATGTCATCTGAAAATAAGCCTGAATCAGCATTGCTTGCCGTTCAGATCGGAGCCATAGAAAACAGTTCCTGTTTCTGCCAGTTTGCAGATAGGGAGATTACCATTCCGGAATGGGTTCAACTATTCAATTACTCCGCGGGATATGGCTGGGGCTTAGAGGACATGATGTCGGCGGGCCTCAGAGTCTTCTACCTGCAGCGATTACTTAATTACCGGTTTGGCCTGAGGGCTTCGGATGATGATATTTCGTCACGTCTGATCGAGCCGGCCGTCGATGGAGCGCCTGAGGGAATTGAGATTGATTTCAACTCCATGAAAAGGCGTTTTTATGAACTAGCCAACCTGGATGAAACTTTGGGCATACCTGACCACCGGACTCTGGAATCCCTGGGTATGAATGACGAAGCAAACCTGGTCTGGTCCTGACCTATGGTGAAAATAAGCGTAAAACCAACCGGAATCATAAGAAAATTCACAGACCAAACAATTCTGGAAATCCCTTCCGGACAAAATTCGGAGGACATTATCAGGTTGCTGGACATCCCGCACGATGTCAGGCCCATTGTTTTCGTTAACAATAGAAAGGCCTTAAAAAACCAGGATATTGTCGATGGAGATGAATTGACAATAGTGTCTTTGGTAATGGGGGGCTGATACGGCGCAAAAAATTTTAGGCCTTATGCTTCTCGAACCAGCGAACCAAAGCCAGGATAGTCCAAATCTGTCTATTGTTGTCACGCATTCCCGAAAGATGTTCATCAAGGATTTTTTTGCAGTAAGTGGGATTCAGGATGCCTGTATCTCTTAATTTATGATCCGAAAAATATTCCGTTACCAGTGGCTTGAGTTCGCCTCTTATCCAGTGAGGCAGAGGCGGGGTAAAACCTTTTTTCTTGCCCTTGCGTATCTTGGTGGGAAGCAGATTGCGGACCGCTTTTCTCAGTAATATTTTGGTTTCCAATAGTCTGGTTTTTACGCGAGGCGGCATCATGGCTACCTTTTCCACGAGTTCATGATCAAGCAGTGGGACACGGGCTTCCAGTGAGTTGATCATCGTCATGCGATCGACCTTCACAAGATTGTCGTCCAACAGGAAAGTTTTGGCGTCAACATATAGCAATTGATTCAATGGATGACCATTTCGGACTTTCGCAAAATGGCGTCCTAATACCTCGTAACTATCACTGAAGCCACTTTTCATGAAATCATGCGACAATAAAAGTTTTTTCTCTTCCTCATTGAAGATCACTTTCCACCAGTAATGACCTCTTTCAAAATCTAGATCGGCTCCAGTCACAAATCTCTTGGCCTTGTAATCAAAACTTATACGTTCCATGGAGGCAGGCAATGCAAAAACCAGCGGTTTTATAAGTCCGTTCTTCAACCATGCCGGGAATGATCTGAAGATAGCGCTCAGCTTGTACGCCACATGCGTTGGGTATCCGGCAAAAACCTCGTCGCCGCCATCGCCTGTCAAAGTGACCTTCACCTTGGACACAGCAAGTCTCGAAACCAGAAAAGTCGGAATGGCTGAATAGTCGGCAAAAGGTTCGTCAAAATAGTCAAGTAGTTCTGGAATAGATTCCACCATGTCCGGTGAAACCATCTGTTCGGTGTGGTCACATCCGAGGGTTTGGGCAACGAGCCTCGCATCGGCTGATTCATCGTAAGATTTGCGATCAAAACCTATGGTGAAGGTCTTTAACTTCGCTTTGAGATTCTTCACCATTATGGCCGCTATGGTGGTTGAATCCAGTCCACCGCTGAGGAAAGCGCCGATCGGAACATCCGAAATCATCTGTCTTGAAACCGCCCCCTCGATCAAATCGATGACTTCGTGTTCATAGTCCCTATTCCTATCTTCTGAAGCAGAGGCCTCCGGGACCGGAATGTCCCAGTAACTTTTTATTTTGATGCCATCCGGAGAGAAAATCAGTAGACTCGCAGGTGGCAATTTCCGGATGTCCCTGAACGCTGTCGATGGGGTTGGCACATACATCAGGGACAAATAATCATACAGCGCCTGATAGTCAGGGGCTCTATCTATGGGGGCCCTGAGCAGCGCCTTGATCTCACTACCAAAGTAGATGACATTGTCCGACCCAGCCGAATAGAACAGGGGCTTTATTCCCAGACGGTCCCGTGCCAATACAAGCTTTGAATTCCTTGAATCCCAAAGACCGAATGCAAACATTCCGTTGAGACGATCAACGCACCTCTCACCCATCTCTTCATAAAGGTGGACTATTACCTCAGTGTCTGATGCCGTCCTGAACTGATGCCCTAACGAAACAAGCTCCCTTCGTAATTCTATGAAGTTGTAAATCTCCCCGTTGAACACTATCCAGATGCTTTTATCCTCATTAAACAAGGGCTGTGCGCCACCAGTGAGGTCGATGATGCTCAGACGCCTCATGGCCAGACCTATTCGATCGGAGACGAAATAGCCTTCATCGTCAGGTCCCCGCCGCTCCAGGGAAGAGTTCATTCGCCGCAAAAGCCCTTCAGACACTTTTGGCGTGGCCTTCGGGCTATATATTCCACATATTCCGCACATTGCTTATTTCATTGGACAAGAACAAGAGGGCAGACATTGATGAACCATGGGCATTTATGACTCAAATACGGGTTGGGCGTTAAACACCGTGAGATGCTTTGACATTGGATACAGGGCATTTTCCTAATTCGGTTCCCGCAATCGAAGTGAAGCAAACTGGTCAAGTATCAACCCGAAAAATATTATGTTTATTCCTCCCGCCAGGAAAAGCACCGCTCCGCTACTAAATTGCTGAAACAGTATCAAATTACGAACGGTTATGATTATTCCCATCAACACCATGACCAGACCGGCCGGGAAGAATATCCTGTTAGGGTTGGCCAAGGTTATGATCCGCAAAATAAACATCAGAAACCTGAATCCATCGCTGAAAGGTTTCAGTTTGCTATGAGTTTCTGACGGACGTTTGTTAACATCTACAGATATGAAATCGACATTGTAACCCGACATTATGAAACACAGTGTGCTGGTCGAGGGGAATGAATATCCATTGGGATAAACATGCATGAACTTGCACGCGATTTCGTGCCTGAATGCCCTGAAGCCGGATGTCAGGTCACCGATTGCACGTTCTGACAAAAATGAGGCAAGACCTGTCAAGAAAACATTCCCCAGGTTTCTCAACCAAGACCCCGATTCACTGTCAAACTTCCTGGCGCCCACTACAAGATCGTAGTCTTGGAGACGTTCCAGGAGTTTTGGCAAATCCGAGGGATTGTGCTGTCCATCAGCGTCAATGACAGCAACCAGACCGCCCCTGATATTGCGGAGCGCCGTTTTCAGACAGGCGCCATTGCCCTTGTTCAGTGGGTGGGATACAACCCTGGCTCCTGCTTTACGGGCTTCAAGCGCAGTAGAATCTGTTGAACCGTCATCAATGACCAGGACATCTGCCTGCGGTACGGATGAACGGACACCCTCCACCACGGAAGCTATGGTTTTCCCTTCATTAAAGGCGGGAATAACCACCGTGACAGGCGCTTCAATCTCAAATGAATCTGATTCAGTCAATGATTTACCCTTGATTTAAAAAGTCGTCGCCTCATTCCACATGAAACTTGTTTATGGAATTTTACAGGCCCGACGCAATGACGGTGATCGCCATACAATTGATACCCTGGAACACGCGGAGGCTCTGTGCACTCCCGGGTTCAAATATCATTATCATGAATCCTGGTCAAAAAAAACTGGAAGGGTTTGAGGAGAGGTCAATGGTGGCGGTGCAGGGACTTGAACCCCGGACACTGCGGATATGAGCCGCATGCTCTGACCTACTGAGCTACACCGCCGCAACATCCGTCAGAATAGCATTTCAAATTTGACCCTGTCAAGGCCAACCAGATTGTGACATTCTCTAAAGATTAAAAAATACTGACAGCAAACTATTTCAGCAGCATTCGGACGGAATTCATTAGTTCCAATATATCTGAATACATAGCTTCAACTCCCTCGAGACTGCCGGCTGACGCTGTCTTTTCTATTCGCTCTGCCAGGGACGCAATTTCATTGAGTTGGAGGTTTAGGGCCGCGCCTTTGATTGAGTGGGCACGTTTTCTAACACCTGAGATGTCAGCGCTATCCATGGCCGATTTCAATCCCGGGAGGTCTTCGTTTTCGGTGTAATCCACGAAAACACCCAGGAATTCGATGACATCCTCTCTATCAATTCCAAGCTCCTCGGACATTTCATCTATTGTAGCCATTGTCAATCCTCATTCCTGATCAAATATTCTTACCCCAAACTCTCTGATTTTACCATTGCGGACTTAAGCCGGAACTGATCTGCGCCAATTCGGAAATCATGAAGACAAGGGGGAAATACATCAAAGAGCGGGGGTTAAAAACAAAAACTAACTTATAAGCCTGTTTATGAATCTTGGCAGAACATTTTGCCTTTTGTTCATTACCACACCCAGAAGTTTTTCCTTATCGCTGGACACATTGTTTATTGCCGTGACCAGCCTGCGCTGGTTAAGTCTGGCAGCGCTAACGACAAATATGACATAATCCAGTTTTTCCGCCAGAAAATTGGGCACTGGGGAAGACAAAACTGGAGGACAATCAAAAAATATGTATTCGTAGCTATTACGCAAAAACATCAGAAAAGTATCAAAGCTTGATTCATTCTCTTCCGAGTAGTGAAGGATTTCAGGATTCGTTATCTGAATGAAGCGCAGGTTTCTGGTTGCCAGCCTGTATTCCCTGAAACCGACATTCTGATACCCGGAATTCTCCTCCATCAACAATTCTGGGTAATTGTAAGAGAGAAAATCCGTCAAATAAAGATTTTCCAACTGTGTATCGACTAACACGACCTTTTTGTGAGAGTGTTTCGACGCAAACATTCCCAGTCCAAGCGTTATTGTGGTGCAACCCTCCCCGGCAGAGGCCGAACAAAGAGCGAAGGTCCCCGGGAGGCTGTCGTCTGAAACATTTTTGCGAATATTGGACCAAAGGGCGCTCATCTCCTTTTGGAATTCTTTTGAAGAATTGATTAATTCGAAATCTCCTCCGTTAGCAAGAGGGTCTGATTTCCTTGAACTCCAAAAAGCCAATCCAGCTCTCCTGTCACACCTATTTTTGGGGCAAGCCTAAGAAATTTTGGCGAGAACTTCAAGATTTTTTATTCAGATATTCGAATTCCTCGAGTAGGCCGGTTTTCACTGAGGTCTAGCGCTCAACGAGCTACTCTCGATGTAAGGTGATGGATGACAATTTCAGGTGGGCAGTTTAGCCTTAGAGGTAATCCTGAACTACCTGTGCCGGCAGACGTGAAACCCGGTATTCCCTTGTATGTCCATGATCCCCTGCAGTATGTGCGCGGACAGTTGGCGTTCATCCAGATCGGGATACCACCTGGAAGGCATAGTTGGCCCGCATGGGTATGGCCACAAACGATGAAATCGGTTTCATACCGGTAAGCTTCTTCCAGCGTTTCCGGGGAATGCATCATCAGGATCTTGACCGCTTTGGCCGGTACACCCGAAAAGGCCTTTTTGTAATCATGGACCCCGTAAAAATGGGCGTCGTCCAATCCCACAACCCAAAGCTGCTCCCCTTCTTTTTCGATTAGCGCAGACTCATTGAGAAGCATCCTGATGTTGTGACGCTCAAGTTTCGGGACAAATTCCAGAAAGTCATGATTCCCCAGTATTCCAAAATTTCCAAAAGGTGATTTGAGGTCTTTTGCAAGTCTCTCGATTTCATTGAAGGCTGGGTAATAATCGCTGTGAGTATGAAATCTGTAGTCTCCGGTCATCAAACATAAATCAAATTTCTGACTGGATACTAGACGTCCGAGATGGGCTCCGAAACCTTTTTTAACATCCAGGTGCAAGTCTGAAAGATGCAGTATGCTGAAATCTTCGAATGCGTCCGGGAGGTTGGGAATAATCACTGTGTTATGGACTATCTTGTGGGCTGTGATGTTTGAGAAACCCCTATCCCACAGTCCGACCAGCTTGAGCATCTTACCGAACATTTCAAGCGCTAGATCGAGATTCTCAAAATGGAATGATCCCAGACCCGGACCAAGGACTGAGGCCGCATGCTCGACCTGTATCGTCAGACGCCTGGAAACATAATCAGATCCACATCTGCTAATTATCTCATCTAAAGCCTTGCTATCCATTGAAGCGGTCCATTATTTGAAGAATTCCTGCCGAAGACGTTGCCAAAAGCTGTTGCGAAGACTCAAACGATTCCGCCAAATGATTACCCTAATCTTTGACCAGAATACTACATAGGTTCAAAATCCTACAATATCTCCAAACTCTGTGGAGAAACTGTCTGAAATGATCATCTATCCAAGCCAATCCATTCGACTTGTCATCAGCCGAAAATAGTCGTCAACACATTTCAGTTCAATGTCGACAGGCTGAGAACTCAGAAGTGAGGCAAAAGAGTCCTCGTGCTCAGGAGCAAAACCGTGCATTCCGGGAAGCGCATTGAGTCCCATGTCACTTGGAGCTATCTGGTATCCAGGATCCATCAGAAGGATTTTTTCCCCATACATGTGATCCGGAAAATCAATGCTGTACCTTCTAAGTTCATCGTCATTCAAGACATGTGAATGCGGAACGCCTTTCAGAGCTTCCAGTATGGATTGTCTGGCCGAATCGTTAAAAAACCACAGCCGCACCATGGTTGAATCATACACCGCCACGTAGTCCTTCCCGAATCTGTATCCGAGCTTTTCTACCGGCTTCTTTACATCAACAACTTCAGTCAGTGTAGTCATTCCATGATCTGAAAAAACGGCAAAGTAGATGTCCTGATAATTTTTTTCCATTTCACTGAAAAGGCGACTGACGTTTTGTTGATACCACTCAAGCTTGGTTGTTATCTCAGGTCCGCTCTTGGTAACCCGGTGTAGCAATCCGTCCATTGCCGCCGTATAGAGGAATGCAAACCTGATGTTACCCTCTTTGACATCCCTGATCAGCGCCTCAAAGTTTGCTGTTTCCGGTAACCGCCAGTTTGAAATGTGGTAGGGAATGCCTTTTTCTACAAGCACGTCGGCGATGTTTTTTACCGGACTTAAACCTCCTGGCACAAATATGTCTGTTTTCTCAATATAGTCGAAATAGGCTATCCGACTGAAAGGCATGGCGTACATCTCGAAATAGCCGGTAAATCCGTAGTATTTGGCCACTAGTTTGGACAGAGTGTGTCTTACGCGCCACCGATCCGCTATGGAAGATGGCAACAGACCGAGTCCGAGGTAAGGGAATATCTTGAAAGGTGACTTGTCAGGCGCGTAGTAATAAAAACTCAGATGTTTGTGGACAGTCGGTTTCTGACCCGACAGGATTGTTGGAATGGCAGTAGAGGAATATCCGAACTGCATTCCAACCCTGTATCTGTTGGGAAGTAAATCCTTCAGAAAATCACGGTCCTTGATAATTTCCCAGCCCATAGCGTCTACGAACATGAATACAGCTATTTTTTTCATTACATCACCTTGATACCTGCTTGAACCACTATCGCACATGCCACGCCGGTAGACCGGCGCCCACCCAAGACGCTGTTTCCAATAATTTGCATAGAATGCCAGACCTTAGGATATTTTACACCATATTTCGATGTAGTGGCGATATCAGGTTTATGAAATCTTGCAGTCCAAATTCATTCAAAAGGACCCATTCAGAAAAATTACGGGTCAGCTACCAAGACTCCTACGCCTCTTCGAAACAGTAACGAACCGTCTGCTATATAAAATTGAGTTAACCCTCTGAGATAGTCAATCCTGGCTTGGGCTGCCGATAGCTGGCTGGTTATGGTTTCTCTCTCAGCTTGGGCCACCGTGAAGGCATTTGAGGTTCCTAACCTGTATTTTTCGATTTCTGCGTCCCTTTTTAACAGTTGGTATTTTATAGTCTCGTCAGAAAGCCGTATTTGATCTTTTGCCCGCTTGACCTCCACGTATGCGAGAAGCACCTCCTGCTGGGCCAGTTGCACAAGATTGTCGATGGCCTGCCTGCTTCTGGCCAGTTCAAGCACCGAACGGTTGTAATCGGCTTTGGCCTTCCTGTTCATCACCGGAAATTCAAACTGTATACGCGCAGTATAGTCAAGCCCCCCACCTCCTGATCCGTAATCCTTGAGGGACAAGTCGAAGTTCTTGCTGTACCCGGTTCTTCCAAACATGAGGAACGCATCAAGTTTAGGCAAAAGCCCGTTCTTTGTTTTTACTATCTCCAGTGTCCCTTTCTGTTCCTCAAGCCTGGCCTGATTCAAATCAGGCCTCATTCGCATTGCCACATTTATGTGAGAGGCCAGGTCCTCAACCGAATCCGGTGGTAATGTGGGCCTTGTCAGGAGCTTCAACTGGCGATTCCAAAGGTCAAAGCTTGGCGGACTGATCAGTTTGAGCAAACGTATGCGGGTTTTCTCCTGGAGACTTTTTGCGTCGGATAAGGCCTGCCGTGTAGATGATTCCTGAGCCAACAGAGAGTACATTTCATACTCGGCCTTCTGACCCGACTTGATTCTCTGTTTGGTTTCACGAACCAGCCTGCTGGAAAGAGCCAGGCCCTTCTCCTGAATGTCGACCCTCATTAGCGCCAGAAGGTATTCCCAATAGGCTGATTCTATCTCACCAGCCAAGGTCTGAGCCAGACCGGTAAGTTCATAGCTGGATACCTGTGTCTCGATTCTCGCTTTTCTAAGGTTAGCAAGGTTGGCCTGTATTCCAGCCCCTCTCAACAGAGCCTGATTCACACTTATTTGGGTGAACGTAGTCCAGTATTTGTCCTCTGTTGAAGAATCAGTTTCCGGGTCGCCTGAAAGACCGTCAGGCGGTGTCTCGCCTTTTCTGTAGCCAGTGCCAAGCAACATCTCTATGGTAGTTCCGGTTGGTAGGAATTCACTTACAGTTGTAGTCGCCGTGAATCCTCTACTGACACTCTGGCTGTTAGTCTTCTTCCTGTTGGCGTCGACCTCGGTCTTGGACACAGGATCAAAGACGGACCTCTCCACTTCTTCCCCCAGACTGGTTATCGGAGGCTTGAACTTCTGGACATCAAATGACTTGTTGTTCGAAAGCCCGATCAATATGGCCTCCGAAAGCGAAACCTCTAGTCTCCCTGATGCCGGTGGGCCGATACCAGGCGCAACATAAGGCGCTGGACTGGCATTGGCTGGATCTCGAGGCTCTATTCCGGATTTTGACTGGCGGGGTGATAGATAGTCTAGGAGAGGTTTTCCAAAAGGAATCGAACAGGCAGACAGGAGGATTGGAGCCAGGATAGATACAAAGAGAACCAACAGGCTTTTAGAGCGACTTAAAACCAAATTGAACCCCATACGCCGGTTACATGAAACATCCGATCCTTTGGCCATTGATGACCAAAAAAGCAAACTTTCACATCATGGCTGTACGGCTCTAAACATTATATATACAAGTCTATGAACGACTATTATTAACCAGTTTGTTCAGTTATTCCATGACAACTTCGAAACAATAAAAAGCAACACTTATAATACTCAAGGCTTTATAATATAACGGTTTTACTGACACCATGCGGATCATGCGAGGTTTTGTCACTCTGTGCGCAAAACTCGACATGGCTTTAACGGTTAACCCGGCTTCGCTGATCAATCTGGAGTTTTATCTAATAAATACAGATTAATAGATATTACAACCAACAAAACGTACCAGATTTAGTAGCGAATAAATTAAAGCTTTAGCTTACATTATATTGATTTAACAGATATTATATATTATTGAGTGTGGATCGGTCAAGTCGTTTGTCCTCAAACTAGCCTGGACATACCCCCATAGTCTCCTCATTAAAACCGTGAGTTACATTTCTAAATATATAAATCGCTTTATTCTAATGTGTTACATGAGATATCTGGAAGGATGTGGTCATTGGCGCAAGCATTCTCTAACATCGTCCATGGAATTCAAATCGAAGGTTGTGATGTTGGTTGTCGTCTGAGGACAGACTACACAACCGACATGTTCTGAATCAACATGGACATCAAAGAAATTGCTGTCAGGGGACACAGATCCCACAAAATGCAGGCTCTGTTTTGTTGGTTCTTTATGTGAAACAATATCTTGAGTCGGGACGCTGAAGCTCTGCAAAGGCATGTACAAGCCCTTTCCCAGAGCTTTGATGTAAGCTTCTTTTCTTACCCAGATTGTAAAGAAGGCCCGAATTTTTTCGTGTCCAGCGAAGGCTTTTACAGCTTGAGCCTCGACTTCAGAAAAAAAACGTTCAGCGATCGCAAGCGTCGGGAAGTCCCTTTTCAGATACT